>NZ_CABPVS010000001.1:0-296379 GCF_902460845.1 Campylobacter concisus
ATAAAAAAAAATAAATTAAAATAGAATATATAAAATTAAAAATATATAGTCAAAGATACAAAATATAATTAAAAGTAAAAAAAATACAAATTTTTTATAAAGTGACATTTTGTAAAAGAAAAAATTTATAAAAAAAATAAATGAAGTGCCAAAAAAACGTTACTTTATAAAAATTAAAAAGTAAATAAAAAATTAAGAAAAACTTATATCATATTTCAGAACTCCCATAAAAACATACATCTTAAAAATATTTATACAAAAAGTCCATTTTTTAAAAATAATATAGTAACGGAAACAAAATAAATTACAAAGGAGTATGGAATGAAAAAAATCCTATCAAAAGCGAAAAAGCTTTTTTATCTAGCAATGTGCTCACCATTGTTTCTTTTTGGATCAGGTGGTGGACAAAATGTGCTGAAAACACTTGAGCAAAACGTAAATACTCAAGTAACCGAAGCAGGAAGTAGTCTTGCAAGTGTTCTCAATACGATTATACTCGTTATTGGAATTCTCTGGATAATTGTCCTCATGCTTACAGCACTTTTTAACGTGGAACAAATTAAACAGCACATAAGGTTTGTAATTATCGCATCAATAATCCTAGGAGTTTGCTACGGGCTAACCGCCGCAGCAATGTAGATAAAAGCGAGTATAAAATGGTTGTAACTGACTGCTATATGGATTTAACACGAAAAACAAAAATAATGGGGCTAACTACAACAAGCTTACTAATTATCTTTGTAATTGGATTTATCTCATGGTTTATCTTGATTTTGTATTCGTTGGCAGTCGTTGCAGTTTTATATTGCCTTTTTTTCATTTTGGAATTTTTCGATGAAGATATCTATGAGATCATCGGCTCAAATTTTAAAATTTCACAAAGAAAATTTTTTGCATAGGACTAAATAATGGCTCGTGGACTTATAGATGTTTTTAGGGATTGGAAACAAAACAAACAAGACAAGCAAGAGCTTGGAACTGAAACAAAAAAAGAAAAAGATAGCGATATCCGCTCAAAAATAAGTCAAATAAATAAAAAAGCTGACAGAATAATAATGCTGGGCGAACCTGAAATATACACAATGGCAAAAGAGAACAATATCGCATGCAAATACGGCGAGAATGCTATTGTTACCAAAGATGGCAACATAACAATTGCAGTGGAACTAAAGGGGACAAGCTACGCTGGAATTAGTCTTGACGCTGAAATGGATTATCTATTAAATCGAATTATGTTTTTTACTACACTAAGAGATAATGTAGAGACCAATTTAATCATTAAAAAAACTAAAATCAAGGCTAAAGACTATATCGAAAAAAATATAAATCAATATGCGAATGAAATAATTGAAAAATGGGAAAAAAATCAAGATATTTATTCAATCAAATATTTTATGCTTATATCGACTACGACGAAAAATATAACTGGATTTCTTGAAAGCTTTAAAACCAAAGTAACTAGCGAACAAGACGAAAAAAATAAAGAAAGCTCAAACTATAAACAAAAAATGGAGTTGTTAAATAACACACTCTTAAATATAAAAAACCATTTGGCAACGTATCAGCCACGCCAGATGAGTAGTGATGAGATAATTAATTTTTATGCGACGTACTCAAACGCACAGGAAACAAATTTAAGATACACAAACGAATTAATTACAGATAGCTATATTAGCTCTTATGTCGAATTTAAAAAAGATTATATCGAATTTTACAGGAATGATGGCACAACAAAATATGCAAGATTTGTCAGTGTAAAGGCATACGAAACAGAGCAAATAAAGTCAATCATTACGTCAAATTTGATTAAGAGTAATCATGAGTTTATGACGATGATTTACTTTAAGGCGTACGAAAAACGCAAAGCGATCAAAAAAATAAAAGATACTAGAGTTTTCTCAGTTGAACTAGTCCAACAAGAACTGGATCATTTGATGGAGTTAATCCAAGCAGATAGGGAAAACCTAGTTGAAACAAGCTTTTCTATATATTGCCTAGCCGACAACCTAACAGAACTGGATAATCGCACAAACGAACTAAAAAATATCCTTGAAAATCAAGGTTTAAATGTTGTTAGAGAGACTATTAACCAAAAGGCACTATATTTTAGCCTCTTCCCAAGTCGTGGAAATTTGAACGCAAGAAAGAAAACCCTAAACATAAGCAACCTAGCTACGATCGCAAATTTTGAAAACGAAGTAACTGGATTTAACCAAAATGATTGGGGCGACGAAGCAGTTACGACTTTTAAACACTTAAATGGCACACCATTTTTGTTTAACTTTCACTGCCAACCTGATGGAGATAGACCAGCTGGTCATACAATGATCATAGGTGGAACAGGAACTGGTAAAACAACAACAATTCAGTTCTTAATGACAAACCTCTTTAAATATCCTGTAAGTATTTTTGCAATGGACAAGCTAAGAGGTATGTATTGCTTCACAAATTACATGGACGGAGAATATCATGATAGCGAAAGCGATGGGTTTAAACTAAATCCATTCAGCCTAGCCGATACAGCAGAGAATAGAGAATTTTTAGCGTCATGGCTAAGCTCAATGGCAGAGCTAAAGCCTGAAGAGCATGATGCAACAAAAGATATTAGAGAAACAATAAATAGGCTTTTTGACAATAAGCAAGCGGATCAAATATTGTCGTTAAGCGATTTCATAGACTCACTGCCAGCTGATAATGAAGCAAGATTAAAAACTAGATTTGGAAATTATAAGGGCTCAATTTTTGATAACAAGGAAGATGCCCTAAATTTCACAAAACAGCTATCAGTACTAAACATGGATGGAATATTGCCAAACAAAAAGGTATCAGCCCTCACCGCAATGTATGTATTTCACAGACTGAAAAATCAGGCAAAAAATAGCGAAAATATACGTGGCTTTTTTTGTTTCATAGACGAGTTGAAGGACTATTTAAGAGATGAAGTAATGTCAGAGAAAATCCTTGAAGGTATTTTGGAGTGGAGAAAGATAGGCGGTGTTGGATGCTTTGGCTTTCAAAACATAAGCCTATTTAATGGGAATGAGCGTGGCTCATCATTTCTTGACAATATCGCAAATTTTCTTATCTTCCCAACAAACAACGAAGATACGCTAAATCAGCTAAGCGAGATAATAGGACTAACACCTACGGAAGCTAAATTCTTGAAAGACACTCAATCAAATGCTAGGCAGGTGCTTTTAAACATGAAGCTACGAAATGAGAGTGCAAAACTAAATGTCAATTTGTCAAGCCTAGGGAATTATTTGAGAGTATTCTCGTCAAGCTCAGACAGCGTAAATTTGATAAAAAAATTAAAAACTGAAAGCCCAATACATTGGCGTAAATACTATATAGAACACAAAGAACAAAGGAGCTAAAAATGAAACTAGCAGTAATTGTAACAACGGCTTTAATGATATTTCTAGGTGGATGTGCTGATAAGCCAAGCAAAATAGAAAAAGTAAGTCCTTGCGCTTGCTACGACATCATACAAGTAGGTTAATATGGCATACGAAGACAAAAAAGTAGACCCAAATTTTATTTTTAAGGCGGAGCGAAACATAAAAGCGTATATGTTTTATGTGATCATTGCTTTAACAATAGTCAGCATAAGTTTATCCGTTGCGATAGCACTACTAACACCTCTTAAAGAGACAAAGCCTGTATTGTTAAAATTTTCAGATGGTGACTCAAGGTTTGTGACAATAGACGATACCAGTTTAAATGTTAGAAACAATGAAGAACTTTTAAAAAGCATACTTGCAGGATATGTGAAAAATAGAGAGTTAATTAATCGCATAGATGATGCTGAGCGTTACAACGAAATACGTACGCAAAGTAGTAGACAAGTATGGGAAGCGTTCGAAAATTTGGTTAGCGATCCTAATTCAATTTACACTACAAAAAATTACTATAGAGATATAAAAATTCTAAACGTAGCGATTTTAAGCCAAAATGTAGCTACGATAGATTTTCAAGCAGAAATTACAAATCCAACTCGCACTGAAGTAAGCTATAAAAAATATAGAAGTGCAATAGAGTATGACTTCCGCAACCAAACTAGTAATTATGCGGACACAATGAAAAACCCAACAGGCTTTATAGTGAACAAATATCAAGTAACGCAGATAATAGATGAAAAGGATAAAAAATGAAAAATTTAACTAGATTATCTTTAATAGCATTATTTGTTTTAAATTTAAATGCAGAACAAGACCAAGGCTTAAGCGAAGAACAAATGAATGAAGTCCGTGCAATTATGCGACAGACACAAGAACTAGTTAATGAACAGCAAAAAAATGGCTCAATGGGCGAAGATATTTTTAATGACAAAAACAAGGATGTTAATAGCCAAGTTCAATCAAATTTTAAGGTAAAACCATTTGGTATGGGGCAGAACAATCATCCACAACTAGCAAAATTTAATAATTCTCAACCACAAATGGCACAAATGCCAGAGCAAGATGGAATGGGTGTGGAGCAATCACAAGATATAAGCAAAGAAGAGCTTGAGCTTATGCAAAATGCTATAAGAAATCAGGACTTAAAAGCACTACAAAACAAATTCCACACTAAAAATTATAGCGGATATGAAAATACACAAACAATAAAATACGTACCAAATAAGACGCATAAAATACGTACTCGCCAAGCAATGGCAACAACGCTTATATTTGATAATGATATAGATAATTTTGTATTGGGTGACCAAACAGGATTTAAAGTAGAGCAAATACCAAGCAAAGCAAATGCGATAGCGATAATCCCACAGCTTATAGGAATTGATACAAGTCTAACTATTTTTACAAGCGATGGAAAAATCCACACATTTTATTTATATTCGACAGATTACAAGAATACGAATGATCCAAGCTTTGTAATTCGCATACAAGACGATGAAGTACAAAAAGCAAAGCAAGCCAAAGCAAAAGATGAAAGCGATAAATATAAAATCATAAAAGATGGCATAGCAGAGCTAAAAGTGCTAAAGAGCGATATTTATACTGGCTATACGCAAAAAGCAAAAAAAGAAAATGAATGGCTTTTGTCAGCAGAAATTTTTAGCGACAAGAAATTTACATATTTTAAATATGCCAAAGATGAAATGCCACAAATTCCTACAATTTTTGCAGTTATCGACAAGCAGGACAGCCCAGTAGAAACAAGAGTGATAGGAGACTACATTATAGCCGAAACCATAAATCCAAAATTTACTATTAAAAGTGGCGATAGCTATGTGTGTGTAGAGAGAAAAGAAACGCAAGAAGAAAGAGATAGAAAAGAAATAAGAAAAAACCTAAATACAGATAAAGAAGCAATAAGACAGCACCAAAAAGAAAACAAAAAAACAATAAATGAAACTAAAGGAATTTAAAATGAAAAAGGGGAATAGACTATTTTTAAGCATAGTTACAATTAGCGTTATATCTGCCCCCCTTTTTGCCACCAATACAGCTACGGCTGAAATATTTGATGACGAAAATATAAGCAAAAAAGCAAAAGACGATAAGATCAGGAATCTGCAAAATCAAACAAATTTAAATCATCTATTCGAAAATTCAAAATTCCCAGTAGATGATTATATTTATAAAGCTGGCAAGAGAGAGCCAAATGAAGATCAGAATTTAACTGAGATTTTAAACAGACTCGAGAAGCTAGGCAACAAGCAACAAAATGCTCTAAATGCACAAAGAAATCAAAATTTGCAAGATCAGACGCCTGAGCAAGATATACAAGAGCAAGAGCAAATGGCACAGCGTGCAAGAGAACAACAAGCCAAGCTTCAAGCCAAACAGGAACAATTGCGACAAGAAATGGCAATAGACAACCAAAGAGCGTATAAAAAACGAATGCAGGAGCTAATGCGAGCGCAAATTTTAGCAAATCGCAATAATGAAGTAAAAAGCGTAAATCAAAACAGCTCAAAATATGGCGTTGATAGCTTTTCAAATCAAAAGCCTGTTGATATAAGCACAAATGAGCATAGGCTGTATCGCACAATTAGAGCTGGCAGACTAATCCCAGCCATATTAACTAGTGCAATAAGCTCGGATTTAAGCGGAATAGTTACGGCTCAAATAGAGCAAGATATATATGCCGCAATGGGGCGAGCCGTATTGATACCACGTGGAAGTAAAGCAATAGGATTTTATACCAACGACACCAAAATCGGAAACGAACGATTAGAAATTAGATGGCGAGAGATTATCACGCCACAAGGCATAAACATAATGCTAACAGATGCAATAGTGGCTGATAATATGGGTATGACAGGAGCAGTTGGAGCAGTCAATAACAAATATTGGGAAAGATACGG
Source organism: Campylobacter concisus (assembly GCF_902460845.1). NCBI lineage: Bacteria > Pseudomonadati > Campylobacterota > Epsilonproteobacteria > Campylobacterales > Campylobacteraceae > Campylobacter > Campylobacter concisus. Next base: position 6,317 of record NZ_CABPVS010000001.1, read on the forward strand.
CATAGCATATTCAATCTCAACAATTACAAATGCTTTGCTTTTAGGCATAGCATCGAAAATTAATAGCGGAAACAATGCAAATAACACCTATGTAAATGAAATTTACTCTAATTCAAGAAGCGATGTAAGTAGTGTAGTTCAAGACATAATCCAACAACAAAGTCAAATTAAACCAACAATTGAAATTAAAAGCGGAAGCCGTATATTTTTAGTACCAACAAATCACATGTGGTTTGCAAAACCTAAAAATGGCGAAGTTTTAATGCAATATTTCAACGATTAAGGAGCAAGTGTGCAACTAGAAGATATTAAAGCGGAAATCAAAAACCAAAACGCTTATAACAAAATTTTGGAGCGTATAGCAAAACAGGTAAAGAAAACCGAGAAAGCTCAAGTGAATGCAGATAAAGAGAAACAAAAGCTTGAGATGTTGCTAGAAGAAAAAAGAAATTTAATGAACCAAGCACCAGACCAAAAGCAAAACGAGCAAGATGAGTGAAAGTATAATTTTAAAAAACATTCTTAATGTTTTAAAGCCATATCTAAATCTAAACGCAAATGAGCTAATTTTTAACCAGCCTTGCGAAATTAATATAGATTATGGCGACCACTGGGAAGTGGTAAAAGACGAAAAACTAGATGCTAAATTTTTAAATAGTTTTTTAGTCGAGCTGGCAACTAGAAGAAATCAACGTTTTGATGAAAGCCATTGTCACTTGTCTTGTGAATTGCCAAGTCCATTTTTGCGATATCGTGTCCAAGCACAGCACAAATCAAGCCTATTTAATAGCGAAATAGCAATCTGCATAAGGATACCAAGCAAAGAAATTTATCCGCTCGAAAGCTTTATCCTAAGTGAAAAATGCATAAATAACGGCTGGAGCTATGAAAAAATAAAAGACTTGATACACGAAAAAAAGAATGTGCTTTTAAGCGGTGGAACTGGAAGCGGAAAGACAAGTTTTTTAAACTCACTAATGGGAGAAATAGACCCAAGCGAGCGAGTAGTAACCATAGAAGATAGCCAAGAACTAAGAGTTGAAAACATAAATAAAACTCAACTTGCCGTCCCGAAAATAGCAACAGAAATTTATAGCTACCAAGTAGCGATCGACAATGCAATGCGTTTGCGACCTGATAGGCTTTTCTTAGGCGAGATAGATATCAGAAATACGTTTTCATTTTTAAGAGTAAATAATACAGGACACGCAGGCAACCTAAGCACACTACATGCGAACAACCCAAAAGATGCCATAAAAGCAATAAAAACAAACATTATATTAGGCGGTGGATTATCAAATGTAGACGAAAGTATGCTTGATAGCCTAATAATGACAGCAATTGACTATATCATTCAAATAGCAAGGGTAAAAAATAAAAGAGTAATTACAGATATCCTCAATTTGAAAGAGATAGATATTGCAAGGATGATCGCATGAAAAAAGTATCTAGTCATTTTATTTATTTTACCGAAGCCGATGCAAGAATTTTAACAAAAATGATGCAGGCAAGAAATGAAAGCAAATCTGCGATCGTTAGAAAATTAATTCATGTTGAAAAATATGCACAAACCCTAAAACAAATTGAGATTAATAATGAAATTTTGGCTGATTTTTTGAAAGAATTTAAGCATCTCGGAAAAAATTTAAACCAAATAGCATATCACCTAAATGCTCACATTATAAAAAAAGAAGAAGCTAAAAGCGACCTAGAAAAGACTATGTATGAGTTTTTTGACGCAATAGAAAGACTAAGTAATAAGATCGGTAAGCTAAAAATAAAAATAGACGTAGAACGAACAAAGCAACCTAATAACAAAGAGATAAAAGGATTGCAAGGTGAATAGCAAAGAATTTACAGCTAAAAAGTGGATATTAATATACATAACATCCATAATAATGGGGATAATTGCATATTTGGTAGTTGTAAAACTTATTTTTAACCCTGACATAGTAAATGTGCCAATTGTAGCATTTAAAATTTTACAAAATATTGGCACGCCAACGTTAAAAATGAAAGCCTATGTCGCGGTATTTGCACTAATAGCACCACTCTTAGTCGCTATAATTTGGTGGCTAATGCCATATCTAAGAGATAATGAAGATTATGGATCAGCAAGGTTTGCAACGCCAGCAGATTTTGAAAAGATGAAGATAAACTACAAAACAGGACTTGTGCTAGGATGTTTTGACATTGACAGCACAAGCCCAAAATTTATACGTGCAACGCAACCACTCTCAACATTAGTAGTAGCACCTCCTGGAAGCGGAAAAACGGCTGGTATGATTATCCCAAATTTATTAAGTGTGCCAAATTCTTGCGTAGTATTGGATATCAAAGGGGAGCTTTACGTAAAAACAGCAGGCTATCGTCAAAAATATTTTAACAATGAAATCCAGCTATTCTCCCCTTTTAGCTGGGATAATACATTATTTTTTAATCCGTTTGATCATAGCCTAGTTAAAGATTTGCAATATCTTCATATAAAAAAATTAGCCGAGCAGATCGCCTCCACAATATTTGTAGGCGAAAAAGGTAGAGAAAACGATCACTGGATAATATCGGCAAAAACAATGTTTGTATTTTTTGCAGAGTATTTTATGCAAAAAGACAAGCACGCAACACTGGCACAATTGGCACAAGCACCAAAGGCTGATTATTTCGACTATCTTGATGAGAAATTTGGCGAAGAAGCCATGAAAGAGCCTGATGAAGACGATCCAACGAAACCAAGAGAACGAGATTATGATGTAGATACTTTCAAAATTTGGCTCAAACAGACTAGTTTTGACGAAACTATAGATGAGAATACAAGAAATCAAGCTAGAGCCTACTCAAAATCTGCCGACAATGAGTTTGCATCGATAAAATCGACATACGATACTTTTATGAAAGTTTTTACAAACCCACAAGTTGCTAGTGCCACCAGCAAAATGAGCTTCACATTTGAAGACCTAAGAGAAAAAAGAATATCGATGTACGTAGTCGTTCAAACCGAAGATATGGACATCCTAGCACCACTTATAAGAATTTTTGTAGAAACGCTATTTAAAAAGCTTATGAGCGGAAAAGAATGTAGTGATTTAAATAAATTTATTTACGCATTTTTAGACGAATTAGTTAGATTTGGAAAAATGCCATTCTTGCTAGAAGCACCAGCACTATGTAGGAGCTATGGCTTATTGCCTGTATTTGTGACCCAAAGCTATGAGCAAATCAAAAAATATTATGGCGAAGATGATATGAATATCGTTAAAAATAACAGCGGTTATCAAGTAATTTTTGGCATGAACAGCGACAAAGACGCTGAAGACACAAGTAAGCTAATAGGCGATTACACCAACATAAAAATAAGTAAATCGCAAGGCAATATGGATCTTTTTAAAAGCAATATCTCAAAAAGCAAAGAAGCAAAGAAGCTGGTCACAGCACAAGACCTAAAAAATCAGGATAGTAGCGATATTTTGATACTTGTAAAAGGATTTTTTAAAATACCTATCAAGGCGAAAGTGCCATATTGGTTCAAAATAGAGCAATTTAAAGGGGCAGATAAAGTAGAAGTAGTATCGACCCAAGAAATTATAGAAACAGCAGAAACAACTAAGACAATTACAAATCAAGAACAAACACAAGTAAAAGATGAAAGAAAAGAGCAAAGAGATGAATTATTAAAATCATTAAGAATAAAAATAGATAAAGAGTAGAAATTTTTTAAAAAAATTTATAAATATTACCAATAATTTTAAAGCAATAGTATTTATAAGCTTTAAATATTTTTACTTTTTAATATTTTATTGTTATATATTTTATTATTTATAAAGTTTTTAATCTAAAATTTAATAAAAAACCTAAATTTTAGATTAGAGCCTAAAAACTCTAAAAATCTGTCCTAAGGAGTAGAAAATGACCTATGCAGAAAAGCTAAAGCAAGAAGAAGCATATAAAGAGTATGAGATGTATCTTGCAAAGCAATTCGAAGAGAGCCAAGACGGCGATTTTGAAATCAACGATGATGAAAGCAAGAAGTGGGATTACCTAAAAAAAGACCACCAAAGCCTCGAAATCATAGAAGAAGAAAATGAGCCTAACTCAAACCTATAGCCCAAAAGTTATAGGTTATTAACAGATGTAAAGGATAAAAAATGGCTGATTTTACAAAGTATATCAAGTCAGAACAACAAGAAAATGCCACTCAACAAGAGAGAAAAAGCTGGAATCAGATGGATAACGCTGAAAAGAAAGAGAGCTTTGATAAATACATGAAATATAAGCTCTTTGAAGCCCACAAGACAGCAAAAGCAGACTGGCAAAAAGATATGAGTAAAGAAGAAGTCGATAGGACAATTCCATACAACGCAAAGACTGGAGCCACATACTCAAGAGAGACTAGTATGCTATTGAGAGCCGAAATGGCTATAAAAGGTTATGACAAGCCTCAATTTGTGACAATGGAGCAAGGTAACGCAATGGGCGGAATACTAAAGCTAAAACACGATGAGAAAACAGGCGAAATCCTAACCACTAAAAATGGCTTACAAGCTAGAGTCGATGGTGTCAAAATGCTCTATATTGCAGACCACGAGATTAGACCAAAACTAGACAGAGATGGTAAAGAAATCATGGCTGTTGTTAAAGACAAAGACGGCAATATAAAGTATGACAAAGAGACAGGGGAAGCAATGACCTATGTTGTAAAGGAAAAAATCCCAATTAATCCACGCCTAGAAACAAAAACTCTATATCACGTAAGTCAGTTTGATGGACTAGACGAGAGCAAGATCAAAGAAAGAGATCTAACAGCAATCCAGCACTATAGAGAGCAAGCGAAAAATCAAGATTTTGAAGTAAAAATAGATTACAACAAGACCTTGGGAATAAGCGGAAATTTAGAGAAACAGCTAAACAACCTAACGCTAGCTCAAATTAAAGGTGTAGATTATTTTAATCCAGCTAAAAAGATCGACATGACCAAAGAAAAAGCTCAAACCAAAGAGCAAAACAAGGGCATGGAGAGATAAATAGGTCATAAACGAAACTTAGGACAAATAGGGAGCAAAGCTCCCTATTGTTTGTAAAAAGGGAAAAAGATGTTAAGCGATTTTATAAATTTTTTAGGGCTGAGCGACAAAAAGAACAATAGCAAAATTCAAACAAATGTGGGCAACCCTGCCACAAAAGAAAATACGGAAAATTTTATCATAGAAATGCAAAGCCCATACTTTGAAGAAGAAATCGCGACAGAAACAATTATAAAAAATAATAAAAAAATAGAAATTAAAAAAATAAAAACCAAAAAGCCATTAGATAATGGAAAAGCACTAATATCAATAAAAACATATATGAAAGAAATAACAAAGGCGTAAAATGGCACAGACAGAAGTAGCAAAAGACATATTAACCGATAGTAATTGGATTAATAAAGTACAAGCCGTTATGCAAGAAAACGTAATGAGCTTATTTGAAAAATTTTATAATGGATCGCATGATTTAGTATATTCAACTGCATCGGAAACTATAATAATTCTTATAGTGGTGTTTTGGCTATTGGGTAGAGTAAAAAATGGCTACCCAACAAGAGATGAGATCTTCGGAGCTATAAAATATTTAATATTGCTATGTTTTATATTTGCAACTCTTAGCTCCTTTAACGCCTATATGGGCGTTTTATATATCCTAACAATCCCAGAGAACGCAATAACTGCAATAGTCAGCTCAATTTTTGAAAATAAAGACTTTGGATCGATTGTGACAGAGTCAGCAAACAGGATCGATAATCTAAGAGAAATGATGTGGAGCTACGGAACAAAAGAGTATTTACAATCGCAAGAGTGGTCATTTTTAGGCATTAGCTTTAACGGCGTAATGGATTATTTATCGGCAGGTGTGATAACAGCAATTCGTATGATACCTTTTTGGATTTTTTATTTAGCATTTTTTATACTTTTGATAGGAATTACAATAGTGATTTTCTTTAGTAAATTTATGGCATTTTTAATACTTAGCACCTTGCCTTTAGTCATACCATTTTTAATAATGCCAAAATTCTTACCATATTTATGGAGCTGGTATAAGCTCTATTTATCATACGCAATTATTGCACCATTAGCATTTATAGCCCTAAATTTAGCAATGAACCCAATTTTAGAACTAGAGAAATACCAAGATTATATAGGCGAACTATTTACTAAACAATTCGAATACCTAATTACAGGATCGATAACCTGCATAACAGCATTGTTTTTATTAAGGAAAATTCCAAGTTGGATCAACGCAGTGCTTGGTACGCAGATGGAAAATGGAAGTGGCGGTGTAACTGGCGGAATAGTGGCTGGTGCAGTAGCAGGCAAAACCATATTAAGCGGATTAGCTAGAAAAGCTGGTGGCGGAAGTTTCATAGGCGGAGCAGTAAGTGGATTTGGATCAGCTACAGGAGTTGGAGTAGCAGGACAAATAGCTAGTGCAAGTATAGGAGCAGGTGCAAATTTGATAAAAGATATCGGCGCAGGCTCAAAAGCAATAGGTCAAGGCGTAGGAAAAGCATATGAAAAGTATAAAACATTTCGTGGCGGATATGTAGCCCCATAAAAAGGAGTAAAAACATGCAAAATACAATAATCATAATTGAAAGCCCAAACAAGGTCAATAAGATAGAGCAAATAACTGGAGCAAAAGTTTATGCTACAAAAGGGCATTTTAAAGAGCTTACAAATCAAATAGTAGTTGATTTTAAGAACTATGAGCCAATATTTGATTTCAAAGAAGATAGCAAAAGCCGAATAAATGCAATATTTAATGATTGCAAAGGGAAAGATGTCGTAATTGCGACAGACCCTGATAGAGAGGGATACGGAATAGGCTATATGGTTTATCAAACTATTAAAAATATAGCAAAAAGCGTTAAACGTGCAGAATTTCACGAGATCACAGAGAGTGGAATAAAAAAGGGGCTAGATAGTGCTGTGCCTTTTGCAAACTCAAATTTAAAAGAATTTGATAGCTTCAAGGCAAGAGCGGTAGGCGACAAGTTGGTGGGATTTATTATGTCGCCAACATACATCAATAAGCTAAATGACAAAAACAATAGCGTAGGCAGGGTGCAAACCCCAGCTCTTGCTCTAATTGTAAAGCGAGAATTGGAAATAAAAGAATTTCTAGAAAATAAGGCAAACGCAAAGATCGATTATAAAATAAAAGTAAAGCTTAAAACAAAAGACGGCATAGAATTTAATGCGGTAAATGACAATGTATTTACAGACAGAGATGAAGCAAACGCCAAAATATCTGAATTAGCTGGTAGCCTAGCAAAGGTATATAAAATTGATGTTAAGCAGGCACAACAAAAGCCTAAAGTACCTTTTAGAACCTCACAACTACAAGAGTACGCAAATAAAAGATTGGGCTTTAGCCCTGACAAGACGATGAGCCTTGCTCAAAAATTATTTGAAAAAGGCTTAATTACTTATCATAGAACCGATAGTAACAGCTTATCAAACGAATTTATAGATGAAGTAGGCGTTAAATTTGGCAATGAAGAATGGTATGAGAAAAAAGAATATAAAGCAGGAAGCCAAAGCCAAGCAGAAGCACATGAAGCAATACGTATCTCACACATACATGATTTTAACCAAATAGAAGAAATAGCAAAAAAAGAAAGCCTAACGGATGACGAAAAAAGCCTTTATGAGCTTATCTTTTTAAATTCGGTTCAAAGTCAAGCCAAAAATGCGATTAACGAAAATACTATATATGATATAGATATAAAGACGCTAAGCTTCAAGGCAAAAACGAGCAAATGTATCTATAAAGGATTTAAAAATGCTATCGTAGCCACAACTGAAGATGAAGACGACAAAGATAAAGAAATTCAAGAGATAACATTAAATCTAGCTCAAGGAGATGAGCTCCAAATATTAGAATTTAATCTACAGGAAGTAAAAAAGCAAGCGCCACAGCACTATAAAGAAAGTAATTTTATATCTCTTTTGGAAAAAGAAGGTATCGGTCGTCCAAGCACGTATGCAACATTTCTACCAACACTTATTAAAAGAGAGTACGTAAGCATCGAAACAAAAGGCAAAAATAGCAATATCATAGCAACGCCAAAGGGTATAAATTTTATTGAAACTATAAAAACAAACAACGATGAGTGGATCACACAAAGCGAATTTACGAAACAAATGGAAAGTGTGCTAGATGAAATTAGCAATGGAAAGGTTGACTATTTAGACTTTATAAGACCACTCCATGAGAAAATGGGCTTCAAAGAGCTAAACGATAGCATACAAAAGCCACCAAGCGAGAAACAACTCGAGTGGGCTAAAAATATAGCACATAGTTTAAATATGCAATTGCCAGACGGCATCGAAAAAGACTGGAAGATTTGCTCTAATTTTATTGATAAAAATAAAGACAAAGTCATAGTACCACCAAGCGAGAAACAAATAGAATTGGCTAAAAAGCTATCTAAAGACAAAGGAATGGCACTGCCAAAAGATTACGAAAAAAATCTACAAATTTGTAAAGATTTTATAAACAAAGCAATAAAGAAAAAATAATAAAACAATAAAAAGGAGAAAACATGCATACATATGTGTCAGTAATAGGAAATTTAACAAGGGATGTTGAGCTCAGATACACACCATCAGGGCTAGCCATAGGCAACACGGCTATCGCATCAACATACAAGTACACTATTAACAATGAGAAAAAAGAAGAAATCTGCTTTATAGATATCACTTTTATGGGTAAGACCGCAGAGATCGCAAATCAATATCTCAAAAAGGGGTCAAAAGTTTTCGTAGATGGTAGATTGAAATTCGACCAATGGACAGACAATAATGGACAAAATAGGAGCAAACATAGCATTGTCGTTGATAAAATGGTAATGCTTGATGGCAAAAAGCAGGAAATTAACGAAAAGGAAACGCCTAACGAGCGAGAAGAACAAACTGAAAAAACCGAGTATGTGCAAGGGGAATAAGCAGTAAAATGCAAAATTTAACCCAAAGCGAAAGAGCTCAAAGCTGGTTATCAGATAAAGATAAAAGAGCCAATATCTACTTCATGAGTGCAAAATATGACGTAGATGATGAGTTTTATACGAGTTTCGATGAGATAAGAGCCGAAATACAAGATTATAGAACACATTTTAAAGGCAAAGTAGTAGTATGCCCTTGCAACGACGGCAAGAAAAGCAACTTTTATAGATACTTTGCCTTAAATTTTAAATCCCTAGAGCTAAAAAAGCTAATTACAACGACGTACAATATTAAAGAGCCAAAATCAAAGGGGATGAAAATAGAGATCAGCGAGAGCGGAATAAATGAGACGATGTTGCAAGGGAACGGTGATTTTAGAAGCAAAGAAGTAAGACATATTATAGCAAGTGGCGATATAATAGTCACAAATCCACCTTTCTCCCTTTTTCGCGACTTAATAGAAATTGTAGAAAAACAAAACAAGAAATTTTTAATAGTTGGAGGAACCTACTCAATTACGTATAAAAAAATATTTGAGCTATACAAAAATGGTAAAATTTGGCTAGGCAATCATCAAGTAAATATTTTCACACGACCAGACGGCAGTAAGAAGCGTTTTAGCAACATATCATGGTTTACAAATTTAAAAAGCATAAAACACCAAAATGGTATAAGATTAACCCAAAAGTATAAGGGCAATGAAAATAAATACCCAGAGTACGATAATTACAAGATCATAGAAGTCAAAAATTGCAAGGACATACCAATTGACTATGACGGAGTAATTGGTATACCGCTAACATTTTTTTTAAGGCACAACCCAGCACAATTTAAAATTTTAGGCTGTGACTTTGAAATTAAAGACAAATACCCTGAGCTAGTTAAGCATACCTACAAAGAAAACAACACAAAATCAGCGGTTCTAAAAGGGCAAGAACTTTTTACAAGGATCATCATACAAAGAAAAGGTGGATTAAAGCCTAGAGCAAGAATATTAAATCAATTTTAGGTAGCAAAAGGACAAAAGTGCATGAAGAAGAAAAACAAGCTACAGCTTTTCAATACCCCAGCAAAGCGGTTTATGTGGGTTTTTGCATTTATAAATTTATTTGGGATCGGCATAAATACTATTTTATATCTTTTAAAAAAACCAAATAAAATAGAGACCCTACTCAATGCAGATGCCTTTTTTATAGCCCTCGCTATTATGTGCTATATAATTTTTAACGTAATGCTATATTTTATTATCAAGATAAATTTTATTATTTCAGAAAGAAAAGAGTAATTTTTTATAAAATACTATTGTTTTATTTATAAAAAAATATTCAATATATAATTTTTATTTTTTAGATATTTATTTAAAATACTATTTAATAATTTAATATTTTATTATTTATTAAGTTTAAAAGTATATAATCATTTAAAAATCTAAGGCAAAGGAATAAAAATGATTGTTTCTATATGTAATGAAAAAGGCGGAAGCGGTAAAAGCACCCTAGCTACTAATATAGCGATAAACCAAGGCATTGTAAAAGGCGAACCACTATTATTGGTCGATACAGACCCACAGAAGTCAATAGCCACATTTTTAAATATACGAAACGAAGAAAATCACCCAAAAGCATTTGACTTTGCATATAAATACGGCGAAGAACTAAAAGTATTCCTGCAGGACAACAAAACAAAAAGGGATATAGTAATCGATACAGGCGGACGAGATAGTCGAGAAATGAGAATAGCAATAGCACTAAGCGATATTGTTATAATTCCGACAATTCCAAGCCAGTTTGACGTAAGCGTCCTTGATAAAATGGTAAACATAATCAAGATGGCAAAGGAGCAAAACACTAATCTGCAAACATATATTGTAATCAATAGAGCGTCCACAAATCCATTTTTAGCCAAAAAAGTAGAAAGTCTCAAGAACTTTATAAAAGAAATTCAAGAAGACTATATAAAACTAGCAGAAACAATTATATTTGAAAGAGAGCGATATAAAATTGCGACCCAGCTAGGACTAAGTGTAGTTGAAATGAACGACGGCAACAAAACTGAACAAGAAATCAAAAATTTATGCAGTGAGATATTTTAAAAAATGAAGATAATAGTAGCATCGCCAAAAGCGATGTGTAAATTTAAAAAGGGGGAAGAAGAAAAGCATTTTTTTATATTTTACTTATAATTTTCACTGAAAAAATATTTTTATGTTATTTAAATTTTATATATTTTTTAATTATTTATTAGTTTATTTTTACTTATTTTATTATTTTTTAAGCAAATTTTCACTATAATAAACTAAATTCAATAAGAAAAGGATACAAAATGGAAAAAACAAGAGATGAGCTAATCAAGGTTGGAGCTTACATAGAATCTAAAAATGGTATAGAGTTCTATGTTAAAATCACTAAGGTAGAAGGCTCAAATGTAACCGTTAGTTGGAGAAATGATTACTACGAAGAAAACTCTCAGGTAATTCCTAAGTCTATCATTAAAGTAGATGGCGATGGCGAATTAAGTGTTCCAAATTGGACAATAAGAAGGTAGTCAGCGGATTGTTAAAATATAGCAAGAAGCAGATATAAAAATGAGACCAACTAACTTCAAACAAGAGACAATGGAACTCATAGGAGATCACAAAGTAGATGAGTATATGCTTAAATTCTCAAGAGATTGGTGTTGCTCTACTATTACCAGCTACAAGGGTAAAGGAGAAATCCCTTGGAATGAGATACAAGCAAGTATGCTTAACTATGACAAAGGATATGGCTCACAATACTGGAAGGGTTGGATAACCTTTAAGGACATCCCTGATTGGCTAGAACGTGAAGAATATGATGGTGCTGAGTGGTGGGCTTGGAGAAGTAAGCCTAGTTTATAAAAAGGCTTAGTATTAGTAGGCAAAGGGATAAAAATGGCGTTAGATACATTATCAACAAATTTCGTAGATTTTATAAATTATACGTTTTCAGCTTTTTCGATTATGCTTTTGACAACTGGAATGTTTTTATCATATCCATTTTTAAGAGGCGAAATCGAAGATGAAGAAAAAAATGAAAGAGAGGCAAAGGTATTTGCTGTCGGTCTTGGTATTAGTATTTTAATGACAATGATATGTCTTTTTGTGATGATTATAACGCCTATTTATGCGATGCTTAATGGCATAAATATAATTGAATTTATAAAAGTTGCATTTAGTATCCTTGGTTACGCAAAGGACAATGGGGATGAGACTGACATTTTTTTAATGCTAATTATCCTTCTCGTTAATTTTTCAGTCATCGCTTGGATAGGCGGTTTAATAACCAGATTTTGGGGGAATAAAATTTTTATAAAAAAAGATAAAGTAGAAGAAATATGATAAAAGAACAAAAGCTACTAAAATTTATCTGTAAAAAGGAGTAAAAGATGAGTAGAGAAGCTATAGGGTAGTAATAAATTTTATAAAATGTTACAATCAAATTAAAAAAAGGAAAAAGAGATGGATTTTAAAAGAACAAGCAATTCTACTGACAAATTAGATGAATTTATAGCTGGAGCAGATAGTCAAAAGGAACAATCTACAAAAAAAGGCAAGGTATCGGTTGGAACTAAATTTTCTAAAGAACTAGGCATAAAAATACGCAAGAAATATCCAACATACACGCTAGCAAAATTTATAGAATTAGCATTAACAACACCTATACCATATATAAAAGATGAAGTGCTTGTAACGATCTATGACCAAGCAAAATGGCACAATACGAGCATGAGCGAATTTGTAAGATTTAAAATGGGATTAATAGAAGCCCCACAGCCAAATGACGCAAAAGAGAAAGAGCATCAGCAAAACTATATAGTATTTGTAAGCGAAGCAAAAAAAGAAAAGATAAGACAAATCGCAGAAAGCCTAGAAATAAGTATTTTAACCTACTCAGACATTAAAATTCTAGCAACATACGAGCTAAAAGATATTTTCACATTTGATGAACTAATGCAATTTAAGGCGGAAGCGAACAACTTTGACCTAGATCTGGAAGAGTACATAGCCATGAGAATAAGAGGTTGATAAGCCAAGAAACAAAAAATGACTAAAAAAATTAAAAATAACCTTATAAAAATCCATAAAATTTTAGTAAGAATGTTTAAAAATAAAAATAACGATGGTGATAGTAAAAGGCAAAATTTACCTACCCCAAAAGCTGAGCAAATAAATTTTGACGTTCAAAAGCTAGAGCTAGATTATTAGGATAAGTAAGAGTGATCGTAGCTCTAAGCAAAATCAAGCATCCTCATTTAACATAAACCTAAAAGAGTAGCCGATAACGTTCTTTTTAGAGCCTTCAGCAATTTTCTTCTCGAGAACAATCTTTTTAAAGTAGTTTTCGTTTAACTCTTCTATGGCAGGATTTATTACACGGCGATCCAAATCTCTCGTTTCGTATTTTTCAGGAACGCTCATAAATCTTTCGAAATCAGGTCTATTAAAATTTACACACTTAAAGCCATCTTTGTCGGATCTGATATTTTGATATTGTAGTAAGAGGCGATAAAGAGACTTTGCAAATTTACTTCGAATTGAAATAAAATCGTGTAAATTTATTCTCATAAATTTTAGAGTACCAAATAAAATATCGAGAGCTTCTGTATTTAATTTAAATTTTAAAATTTGCGTATTTCTAAAGGCTTTAATAGAAATGAAAAAAACTCCAGCCGTCATAATTTCATCATTATTTGTAATCTCTAAACTTTTGTAGATTGCCGATCCGTTTTCGCCTAAAACCTTTTTACAAAACTCAAGCACCTCGTTATTAAAACGAGTTTTATTTAGACCTTCAGCAAAGAATTGTGATATCTTAGAATACGGCATTTCAATATAATTTCTGCTATCCGAATACCCCAATTGCTTTGCATACCAGCAAATAGTAAAGAAAATATCATAATCCCTAGATGTAAAATTTACTGGAAACAATATAGAATTCATTTTATTACGGAAAACGAGCGTTCCATTGCTTTCTATATGAGCGACTCTTGTGGTTTTAAGCACGAAATTACCTTTCTCAAAATAGAAAGACATTTCACACATTTTTTTTACCTCAAAGTTCAATTTTAGAATCTCGATAGTAAAATACGTTCAATTTATTACAGCTTAAAATTTATAAACAAGCACATCACACTTTTAAGTTCAGTAACAAACGATAACGAGTGAGTAGGATTTATAATTTGCCTAGAAATTTTCAAATTCCAGGCAAATTTAAGTCAAGCCTACCTTCTAACGACATGCAAAAACTGCATATGTTTGCGGTATTGCTCGATTACGTCGTTTATCAGCGTGGCCTCGCTCCAACCAAGCACGTCGTAGTCTTGACCGCCCTCTTTTAGATATACCTCGGCTCTGTAATAAAGATCGTCGCCCTCAAGCTCTCTAGTGTAGTCCGGGCTCTGGCTTTTGGTGAGATATACGCCGTATCTAAAGTCCATCTCGTCGCCAAGTCCGACGTTTAAATTTACGAAATTTTCAGCTTTTGTTACATTTACCTCAAGGCCGTTTTTGGCAAATTCCTCTTTTAGCTCGTTAAAGGCTTTTAGCACGACTTCGTTTAGAAATTTACTGCCGTCTTTTTTGCTAGGTAGCGTGATGATCGCGCTTAGTCGCTCTTGCCAAGGCTTTGAAAGATCGCTAAGAGGCATATTATTAAAGTTATTTGTCTCTTTTTTGGTCACATCGACGCGCAAGGCTTTAAATAGCCCAAAAATCGCACCCAAAAGCACCACCGAAAATGGCATTGCCGTGGTGATCGTGAGAGCTTGAAGCGAGCCAAGACCGCCGGCTAGCATCAAAAATGCCGCCACGACGCCCACCGTAACGCCCCAAAAGACCTTTTGCCAAACTGGTGTATCGTCCTTGCCGTTTGAGCAAAGCATGTTCATAACGATCGCCGCAGAGTCGGCAGAAGTGATGAAAAATATGACAATCATAAAGACTGCGATGGTGCTTAGCACGCCTGAGAAGCTAAATTTCTCCAAAAACATAAAAAGTGCTGAGGCTGAGTCAGAATTTACCGTGGTCGCTAGCTCGCTAAAGCCACTTTGCACAAGCGCGATCGCTGAGTTGCCAAAAAAGCTCATCCAAGCAAAGGTAAAGCCAGTTGGCACGAGAAGCACGCCGATCACAAATTCTCTTATCGTCCTACCTTTTGAAATTTTAGCGATAAATAGCCCCACAAACGGCGACCAAGATAGCCACCAAGCCCAGTATAGCAGCGTCCAGCCACCAAGCCAGCTCTCGTTTTGCCTCTCGTAGGCGTAGAGATTAAAGGTATTTGAAATGAGCGTAGAGACGTAGTCGCCGCTGTTTTGCACAAACGACTTTAAAAGCTGCGTCGTATCGCCCAAAAATAGTATCAAAAACATAAAACATATAGCTAGCGCAATATTTGCGTTTGATAAGATTTTGATGCCCTTATCCACGCCGCTAGCCGCTGAGATGGTAGCTGCAAAACAAAGCACTATTAGAAGCGTGATATGCATAGTCGGCAGGCCAAAAACGTGCGTAAGACCGGCATTTACCTGAAGTACGCCGTATCCTAGCGAGGTCGCCACACCAAAAAGGGTCGCTACGACGGCAAATGTATCGATGGCGCTACCTATCTTGCCATAAATTTTATCGCCGATGATCGGATAAAATGCCGATCTAAGCGTGAGTGGCAAGCCGTGTCTATACGAGAAAAAGGCTAGAATTAGCGCCACGATAGCATAGACCGACCATGCGCCCATGCCCCAGTGAAAAAATGTGATATTCATCGCAAGCTTTTGCGCTGCGATAGTTTGCGCGTCGCCGAGCGGCGGGTTTAGATAGTGCATGAGCGGCTCGGCCACACCAAAAAACACTAGACCTATGCCCATGCCAGCGGCAAAAAGCATAGAAAACCACGAGATATTTTTGTGCTCTGGCTTTACGTGATCAGCTCCTAGTTTGATCTCGCCAAGCTTACTAAAGCCAAGAATGATGACGCTTAGCAGTATGACGGCGACGGCTAGGATGTAAAACCAGCCAAATTTCGCTGCGATGTAGTTTTGCATACCTTTAAAAAACTCATTTGAGAAATTTGGAAATATCGCAGCAAATGCCGTTATTAAAACTATGACAACAAGCGATGGTATAAACACCGAATTGTTAAATTTTGATCTTTGAAATTTAAACATTTTTCTCCTTTTTGTAAATTTCAGCTTCCTTTCAAACTAACAAAAAAGAGTAAATAGGTCAAATTTTCTCTTTAAATTTTTATGAAATTTTAAACTTTAGCCACCAAAAATAGCCACTTTGAAATTTATCTCAAGTCGCTTTTATCTCTCTTTGGTTTTGCAAGAGTTGTTAGCACTATGACAAAAAAGGCGACGCCAAATGTGATATATAAAATGATCTTTGGCGAGTCATACTCTACCCTCGACCTTGCGACCTCTTCGCCGCTTGCCTCCACTAGCTCGCCGCGCTTTATCATATCGCTGATATCTTTTGCGCTAAGCTCTTTAGACGCTCTTGTTAAAATTTCTATGACGCTAGGACCCGCCACCTCATAAACGCTATGCTTTATGCCGTAAAATGGCTTTATCTTGCTAAAAAAATAGACCTTCTCGCCATTTGCATAAACTGCGCCATATTCGCCATCTTTTACCTGCCCTACTTCGCGCCAAGAGCTACTTGGGGCAAATTTATATAAAGAGACTGTTTGCGCCTCTAAGTGCCTGCCGTGCTTTGAGCGCCGACACTCTTCGCCTTGCTGCAAGAAATACGCTGAGCTCTCATCTATAAAAATGTCAGCATAGAGCCTTTTTAGCTCGCCTTTTAGCTGGTAGTCTGAAATTTTAGCTTGCTCGTTTTTGCTGCTATTCCAAAAGTAAATTCCATCTTTACTGGCAAAAAGAGGCCAAAACGAGTGCACGTTATCCACGCTATGAATGGCGCTATAAGGCATATTTTGAGCGCTAAATTTACGCTCATTTGCAAACGCCGCCCCACTTTTTGGCTCAAAAAGATATTCTATATCGTGCTTTGGGTCATAGCATATCTGGCGCACCTCATCTGTGTAGCCAGCATCAAGCTTATAAAAGCCTAAAAATAGGCTTTTGCCGTCTGTGTAATATCCGCTAGGAGCGCCGCTTTCTGTCGTGATGTATCTTAGCTCGTTAGTATCTGCGTCAAGCTTTTCGCCCTTGTAGTAAAGCGTAGCTCCGTCTCTTGCAAAGCCAGCGTCAAAGATAGGCTCTAAATTTGTGCTTTCGACCCTTTTTGTCCTGTAAAAATAAGGGCTATCATCGTAGCTTTTTATAAAAACGTGAACAAGGTTTTTCACAATGGCGCTAAATTCGCTAAATCCCGCCTCTTTCTCGCTTCTAGTAGCGCAATAATAGCTTACCTTGCCATCACTTAGATAGCCATTGCCAAGCACTTTGGTGCTGTTTGGATCAAGGCCAGGCAAAATTTCTCTAGCGCAATAGACATGATTTTTATCAGCTCCTACGTTTGAGTAATCATACGCGTGTTTTAGCTTTAAGACCCTAAAACTAGCCTCATCGACACCTTTTAGCTCATACTTGCCGCTGCCTGAAATTTGAACATAAATTTTACCCTCTGGTGAGCGGTAAAACTCACTATTATCAATATTTGCAAAGCCTCTTTGATACTCGCCCTCATGCCAGAGATAAAGCATCGCCAAAACAAAAAATAGCGTCAAGATAACTAAAAAATAAACAAATCTAATAGTAATTTTTCTCATTATCTATAATCATCCACCCTTTTTTTAAGCCCACTTTTTTGCTTTTTGTTTTTAAAAATAGCGCCAACTACCGAGACTATAAATGCAATGGCTAAAAATATCCAGTAGGCATATTTTTGCGAGTAATCATCAAAGTCGCTTATCGCATCGATCACCACCTCGCCCTCAGCTGGCACCATAGCGCCTTGATCTACCATTTTTACTATCTCATCAAGTTTTAAATTCTTAACATTTGGGCCATAAGGACGAGTGAGAATTTCAACCACACCAAGGTCGTTTATATCATAAATGCTGCTGTTAAAATACCAGCCGTAGCCGACGTTATCAAAATAATATGTCTTATCGCCGTTTGCATAAACCGCTCCGTAGCCATCGTTTCTTACAAGGCCGATCTTTCGCCACTGCTCTTTTGTATCAAGCCTTACGATAGACGTGTGGCGTGAGCTTAGGCTGTGATCATTTTTTGTGTTGTGCCAAATTTCATAGGTTTTTAGAAAATATGTCTTGCCGTCATTTATCACCACGTTGCCATATAGTGGCGTTATCTCGCCTTTAAATGGATCGTCGCCATCTCTTACAAACTCGCCTTCATCTATGCTGTTATACCACTGCCACTTTCGCTCCCAGTGATAGATACCGCCTTTGCTACGAAAGAGCGCATGATAGGAGTGCTCATCTTTTAGGTTAAAAAGTGGCTCGTATGGGGCAAATTTTGGGTCAAATTCGTGATCGTTTGCATAAACCATGCCAGAATTTGGCTCATAAAGATAGTGAATGCGCCATATCTCGCCGATATCACGCATTTGCGGGCTAAATTTGATCCCTAGTTTTGTGCTGTCATAATAGACATTTTCTCCGTCAGTCGTAAAATGCACGCTCTTTCTGCCAGATGCCTGCTCGATGTATCGCATTTTGCTCGCATTTGCGCCCTCTAGCTCTTTGCCCTCATGATAGACCTTTACTCCGTCGCTTGCATAGCCAAAGCCCAAGATCGCAGCTAAATTAGCGTTATCAACCTGTCTAAATTTATAGATATGAGTTTGCGCTTTAGGGGTATTAAACATTTTATGTGAGACGATATCCCAAAACTCTTTAAATGCAGATATTTCGAGGTTCGTCTCGCTTACGCTATCGCAAAAATATGTTATCTTGCCATCACCAAAGTAGCCATTGCCAAGCGCTCTAATGCCATTTGGATCAAGCCCACTCATCACGAGATTGCCACAATATACCGCCTCATCACTAGCGCCAACGTTTCTGTTGTCGTATTTGCCGGTGTCAATGTATCTAAATTTGCTGACCCTCACGCCTATTAGCTCAAATTTACCGCCGCTTGGCACCATGGCATAGACCTTGTCATCTTTGACGTAAAAAAAGCTATTATTTAACTCTTTACTATCACCAATGTCGTCATCTAAAATAGTAGCTAACCCAAAGATAAAAAAATAGATAGCAAAAAATATCACAACTATGGCAAGTAATGTGGTGATTAGCGGATGTTTTTTTAGCATTTTAGCCTCGTTTCAAACAAATTTAGCGACCTCATCATGGCGCAAAAACCTTTCATACATTTAAATTTCAAAGTACCTATCCAAATATAAAATATCTAAAAATTAAAAACCTAAAATATGCGGATTTACCCATCCAAAATAGAAAACAAGTGGCTGCTAATGTAATAATAAGCCTAATAATATTAAATTCCAACATAACCCCATAATAAATAAAGACTGACGCAATAAAGCATAAATAAAAATAACTAAGCATGAAGATCAAATTTTTAATCCTTGCAAAAAGTCCTGACTCTTCGCTGCTTTTTGCGATTAGCCTAATGGTCTCTATCTTATTTAAAAATCCAACCCTCTTATATTTTATATCGACTAGATCGCCTACTTCATATTTTTATATCTCTGGTGAAAACACCCCGCTAAATCTCTCTTTACCTATCAAAAGGCTCATACTTGTGGCTAAATTTTGCCTAACAACTCTTCTATTTAGCGCGCTTATCCTACCGATCTTTTTCAAGCTACTCGAGCTCCTCGGCGATCTCTAGCACTTCAAAATACTCATTTTCTAGGCTTTCAAGCTCGGCTTTTACCTTTTTTAGCTCTTCATAAAGCTTAGCAAGACCCACTTCTTGATAAATTTTAGGATCACTAAGCCCCTCGTTTAGCTCGGCTACCCTTGCTTCAAGGGTTGAAATTTTATCTGGATATGTGTTTAAAATTTGCGTTTGTTTATAACTTAGTTTTACGCCAGATTTACTCTTTTGTTTGGTTTCATTTTGGCTATTTGAGAGCTCTTTTTCAAATTTATCAAGCTCTTTCATCTCATCTTCAAGCTCCAAATAGACGCTATACTCTTCGTGCAAGACATTTATCTTCGTGCCCTCAAACGCCCAAAGCTTATTTGCCATCTTATCGACAAAATACCTATCGTGGCTAACGAGTAAGATAGCCCCCTCAAAGCTTTGCAAGTAGTCTTCTAAGATGTTTATAGTTGCGATATCAAGGTCGTTTGTTGGCTCGTCTAGCACCAGCACGTCGTAGGTTTTTGTAAAAAGAAGTGCAATCGCCACGCGGTTTTTCTCACCACCACTTAAAACGCCTATCTTTTTATCTAAAAATTCCTTTGGGAATAGAAAATTTTTAAGATAGCCATAAACATGCATATTTCGCCCACGAACCAGCACGTGATCGCCGCCATTTGGGCAAAATGTCTCGATAAGGCTTTTATCATCATCAAGGACATTTCTAGCTTGATCAAAGTAGCCGATGCTCACCTCGCCTCTTTTTATCTCGCCGCTACTTTGCTTTTCAAGTCCTAGCAAAATTTTAAGTAGCGTGCTCTTTCCACTGCCGTTTCGCCCCACAATGGCGATCCTCTCGCCTTGCAAAACTCTTGCGTCAAATTTCTCAAAAAGCACCTTGCCATCTATGCTTTTGCTTAAATTTTTAAACTCAAAGAGCATTTTTTTACGGTTTTGGCTTTGCGTTTGGTTGAAATTTTTACTTGCACGCTCCAGCTCAAGCCTCACGCGCCTTATCACACCTGGATTTTTCTTAGCCTCCTCGCGCATAGCAAGCACCCGCTCTTTTCTACCCTCATTTCGCTTTAGCCTAGCTTTTACGCCGCGCCTTAGCCACTCTTCTTCTGCCTTTAGCTGTTTTAGCAGCGTCTCATGCGACTTTGCAAGGCTTGCTAAAATCTCCTCTTTTTTGGTTAGATAGTTTGCATATCCGCCCTCGAAATTTTTTAAGCCCGTATCCTCGACCTCAACGCACCTAGTTGCCAGTGCATCGATAAAATACCTATCGTGGCTAATAAAAACTATGCTTTGATTTGAGCTTTTAAGCATATCTTCAAGAAATTTGACCATGTAAACATCAAGGTGGTTTGTCGGCTCATCAAGCAGCAAGACATCTGGCTTTTTAAGAATGAGTGCACCCAGTGCCACGCGTCTGATCTCGCCACCACTTAGCGAGCAAATGGGTCTATTTTCATACTCTTTTAGCTTAAATTCTTGCAAAATTCGCTCGATCTTGTACTCGATATTCCAGCCATCCTTTGCCTCTATAAATTTTAAAAGCCTCTCTTGCTCTTTTAAAATTTCTTTGTTCTCTGGATCATTTGCTAGTAAAACGCCGCTCTTTTCATATTCGCTTATCGCGTCAAATATCTCTTTTAGCTCGTTATTTAGTGCCTGCCTTACGGTAAAAGTTGCGTTAAAATTTGGAGTTTGAGCTAGCATCTCGACGCTTATTAAGTTTTGCACTATGCGTCTGCCACTATCTACTGCTATCTCGCCGGAGATGATCTTCATTAGCGTGCTTTTACCGCTGCCATTTTTACCGATGATCGCTATCTTTTCATTTTCATTTATACTAAAATTTACAGCGTTTAAAATCTCATTTGCGCCAAATTTTTTACTTACGTCTATCAGGTCGATTAATGCCATTTTTCTCTCATTTTTTAAATTTCTCGCGATTATATCAAAAGGGAGCTAAAACCTAATTTTGGCTATAATCGCCAAAATTTTTAAAATAATTAAGGAAAATTTAATGAACTTATCTATGAGAAAACTCGTAGTTCCGATATTTTTGGATATGTTTTTACACTTCATTACGCTTATTATCAACACCTACATGGTAACAAAAGTGAGTGTGCATCTAGTTGGTGCCATGGGTGCTGGCAATCAAGTGATGGATCTTTTTATGACTATTTTTAACTTCCTAAGCATTGGCTGTTCAGTCGTCGTCGCCCAAGCGCTGGGAGCTAAAAAGAACGATCTTGCTTCAAACGTCATACACGCAAGTATCACGTCAAATACGCTCTTTGGTATCTTCTCAGCTATCGTTATCTACGTCTTTGGCTACAACATATTAAATTTACTAAACGTGCCAAAAGAGCTTATAAATGATAGCTTCTCATATCTTCATATCCTTGGCTTTGCACTGCTTTTTGATGGCATCGGTATGGTGCTAGCTGCGGTGCTTCGTGTTTATAACCTAGCAACTGCTGTTATGCTAACTTCGGTTTTGATGAACGTAATTACGATTTTAGGCAATGCTATCTCCCTTTTTGGCTGGTTCAATCTACCAAATTTAGGACTACAAGGAGTTGCTATCTCGACACTTATTGGCAGACTAGTGGGCATTTTTGTGCTAGCTTATATGCTAAGTCAAAAGGCAAAAGTTAAAATTTATTTTAAAAAGCTACTTGTCGTGCCATTTGAAATTTTAAAGAAAATTCTCTCAATCGGCCTTCCAAGCGCAGGCGAAAATTTACTCTGGATGGCACAATACATGGTCGCTTTTGGCTTTGTGGCAAGCATGGGCGAGGCTAGCCTAAGCGTGCAGACTATTTACTTTCAGATTACGCTTCTTATCTTGCTTTGTGGAGCGAGTATCAGCGTGGCAAATGAGGTCATTGTAGGACATTTAGTTGGAGCAAGCGAGTTTAACGAGGCTTATACAAGGACATTTAGAGCACTAAGACTTGGAGTTTTTATAACACTAGTAGTCGTGCTTATAGCTTATGCACTAAAGCATCAAATCATGGACGCACTAAATTTAAATGAAAATTTACGTGCGATTATGCTACCACTTTTTACACTTTCGATATTTCTTGAAGCGGGCAGAACCTTTAACATTGTCATCGTAAATGCCCTTCGTGCAAGCGGCGACGCAAAATTTCCTCTTGCGACTGGCCTTATCTTCATGTGGGGGCTTTCACTGCCACTTGGATATTTTTTAGGTATCTATCTTGGTTGGGGGGTTATCGGCGTTTGGATAGGGTTTTGTGCTGATGAATGGCTAAGAGGCCTTGCAAATACGTGGCGTTGGAGAAGCAAAAAATGGCAAGAAAAACGCCTAGTTTAAAGCAAAAGAGCATAAATTTAGACTTTTATGGGCTAAGCGTTTTAATAAATTTTAAAACAAATGTAAAATCCATGCGTCTAAGAGTTGGCAATGACGCTAAAATCACGCTATCTATGCCATTTTACAGCACACAAAAGATGGCTCTTAGCTTTCTTGAGATGCATAAAATTTGGCTTGAAAATACTTACAAAAAAGCTCTTGCAAATTTACCAAAAGATGATGAAATGAAATTTCTTGGAGAAATTTACAAGATCAAATTTGATGAAAGCATAAAACAGCCATTTTTTGAAGACAAATTTATTATAACGCCAAATTTAAAGGCACTTGAACACTTTATAAAAACAAAGACAAAAGAGATATTTTTAGAGCTCATAAGCCATTTTGAGCCTTTTATTGATAGGCCGATTAACCGTATCGTCATACGAAATAGCAAAACTCGCTGGGGTAGCTGCAATCATAAAAAAGGCTATATAAACTTAAGTCTAAGGCTCATCGAAAAGCCCATCTCTGCCGTGAGCTACGTCGTTCTTCACGAGCTAACACACCTGCTCTATCCACATCATCAAAAAAGTTTTTACGATTTTATAGAAAAAATCATGCCTGATTATAGAAAGCAAGAGCAAATTTTAAAAGCGTAATTTATTTTCATCAAGTAAGTGTAAAAATTAATATGCTAAAATCGCATGTTAATTCACAAAAAGGAAATTTCAATGAAAAAAATGATTTTTATCTCAATCTTAGCCACTTGTGCTTTTTCAGGTAACTTTGAAGATGGCCTAAAGGCATATGGGAGCTCAAATTTTAAAGAAGCTTTGGCTAAATTTGAAGCAGGATGTTTGGCAAATGATGTAAAATCTTGCGTAAAAGTTGGAGCGATTTACCAACTAGGAAAAACAGCTCTACCTAATCCAAGCAAGGCCTTAGAGTACTATAACAAAGCTTGCGAAGCTGGTGAGGTTGAAGGTTGCTCGGCAGCTGGTGGACTTTATCTAAATACTGAGCCACAAAAAGCAAGAGAACTTTTTAATAAAGCTTGTGAGAAGAATGATGGATATTCTTGCGAGATGGTAGGTTCTATCTTGATAGAGGCTAAAGAATTTAAAAAAGCTTATGAATTTTTAGTAAAAGGCTGCGAATTAGGCGATAAGATGTCTTGCGAATTTGCAGGCGATCTAAGGCGCTCAAAACAACTATAATTTTTAGGCTTAAGAGCCTAAAAATTTCTTAAAACAAAAAAATCCAAAAAACACTTATTTTAAATAGAAATTACTCAAAGTATAAAGGTAGTCTAAAAATTTATATTAGAAATTTAGGCAAGAGTACTCTTGCCTAAGATTAGATTATTTTTATTTGATCAAGTGGTTTATCTTTAATGCCCCATTGAGTCATAAAAACAAATCCATAAAGTACAGCAGCTACGATATAAGCAGTGTATTCGTTTGGTATAAGATTAAATTTTGCACATATATTTGGTACAAGAGCTAGTGGCACAACAGGGATCAAAAGAATACGTTCCCAAATTCTAAGCTTTGTAACATAGTAACCTTGAAGTAAGCTTGAAAAAGCAAACATTCCCACGATCGCCATACCAAAGACAAGTAAAATTTCAAGTGGATTGCTCATCCAGACTATTCCTTTTGAATCAAGCGGGTCGCCCTCATTTACGCTTTCTATTAGCATAAGTTTGTTGTTAAAGAAAAATGCAAATGGCAAGATCGCCGTTCTTAGATCATAAAAGAATCCTTGAACACCAACGGTTATAGGATTTGCTTTGGCGATACCAGCTGCTGCATAAGCTGCGATACCAACTGGTGGCGTGTCATCAGCTAAAATTCCAAAGTAAAAGACAAAAAGATGCACAGCAATGGCTGGAATTAAAAAGCCATTTTTGTGCGCCAAAAATAAAATAACAGGTGCCACAAGGCTTGAAACTACGATGTAGTTTGCTGTTGTTGGAAGGCCCATTCCTAGTATAAGTGACATCATCGCAGTAAGAAGCAATATCATAACTATATTATCACCAGCAAGTAACTCAACTAAATCTGAAAGTACTTGGCCAAGGCCAGTTAAAGAGATAGAGCCCACGATAATACCTGCAAGTGCGGTTGCAATGGCGATCGTTGTCATACTTTTTGCGGCTGCAACCATCGCCCAAAATATATCTTCAAAGCCTATTAACACATCATTTATTCCAACTTTTTCGCCAATTGCTAGTTTTTTAACCGGCTCTTGAAAGATCATTATTAAAAATAAAAATCCAATAGCATTAAATGCTGCAGCGATGGCTGACTCTTTTGCGATTAATAGCGTATAAAGCAAAATCAAAATCGGAGTTATATAGTGAAGTCCACTTACAAAAATTTTAAATCTTGAGTGAAATTCGCTTTGATTTATACCTTTTAAGCCAAGCTTCACACTCTCTAAATGAACAATAAAAAATAGTGACAAATAGCAAGCAAAAGCTGGAATTACCGCTGCCATCATAACATTTGTATATGTCATGCCCAAAAACTCAGCGATGATAAAGGCAGCTGCGCCCATGATCGGAGGCATAAGCTGTCCATTTACGCCAGCAGCAACCTCGATGGCTCCAGCTTTTGTGCGTGAAAGACCGGCTTTTTTCATAAGTGGTATGGTAAATGTACCAACTGTTACGACGTTTGCTGTTGAGCTACCTGAGACCATGCCAGTTAGGCCACTTGCGATGACTGAAGCCTTAGCTGGGCCGCCTCTATATTTGCCAAGAAGTGAGAAGGCTAAATTTATGAAGTATTGTCCAGCACCTGCTCGCTCTAACAATGAACCAAAAAGAACAAAAAGGTAGATAAAACTAACACTAACTCCAATAGGCACACCAAAGATGCCCTCAGTCGTCAAAAACATATGGCCTGCGATCTTTTCAAAGCTGGCACCCTGATGAGCGATGATGTCTGGCATATAAGGACCAAAGTGATCATATATCAAAAATAATATACAAATAATTGGAAGTGCTGGCCCCATGACACGCCTGCCAGCCTCAAGCAAGACAATGATCGCCAAAAATGATATGACGATATCTTGCGTGATGTAGTCCCCTGTCCTATCAGCTAGTTCATAAAAATAAACCGCTGGATAAAGTACGGCAACAACGCCTACCACACAAAAGACCAGATCGTAAAATGGCAAACTAGAATGTGCCTTTTTATGAAAAGTGACTGGATAAAGCAAAAATACAAGCCCAACCGCAAAGGCTAAGTGTATTGAGCGCGAAATATTTGTATTAAGCGGAAAATAAGCTATATAAAGCTGAAAAACTGACCAAGAAAAGCATACAATCGCAATAAAATAGTTGTAAAAATTGCTATTTATCTCCCTTGTTTTTACCTCGACAAATTGTTCTTCGTTGTCTTTGACTTCGTTCATCTCTCTCCTTTAAAATTTAAATATATAAATTTAAAAGAATTTGCATATTTAAATTTTATCCAGAGGCAAAAGCCCCTGGAAATGGATTATTTTAAAATACCAGCCTCTTTAAATGCAGCTTCTGCAGCTGGGTGAAGCGGAGCTGAAAGACCTTGAACAAGATCTTCTTTATTTACTGATTTTAGCGCTGGGTGAAGAGTTTTATACTCATCAAAGTTGTCTAAAATAGCTTTTATCACAGCCTTTACAGCCTCATCTTTTGTATCTTTATTAGTTACCAAAACAGCTTTTACACCGATAGTATTTACGTCGTGATCAACGCCATCATATGAACCTTTTGGTATCACACCTTTTGCGAAGTATGGCTTATCTGCAAGAAGTTTGTCGATCTCGCTACCTTCGATATTTAGGATATCAATAGGCAAAGATGTCGCAGCGTCAGTGATGTTTGCAGTTGGGTGGCCGACAACAAAGCTATATCCGTCTATCTTTTTATCTTTTAGTGCGTGTGGGCATTCGCCAACTGTTAAAACGCCGCGATATCCTAGTTTTGAAACATCAAAGCCTTTTGCTTTAAAGACTTCAAGCGTGCTCACTTCGTTGCCACTGCCTGGGTTTCCGACGTTGTATTTTTTGCCTGCAAATGAAGCAATATCACTTGTTAGACCGCTATCTTTTGCTACAACAAATGCAAGAAGCTCTGGATAGATCGCTACTACTGAGCGTAAATTTTCATCTTTTGCTCCGTCAAATTTGCCAGTGCCGTTAAATTTATCATAAACGACATCACTTTGAACAAAGCCAAATGTAAGCTCTTTTTTGAGGACGTTATTTACGTTATAAACTGAGCCGCCAGTTGATTGAACAGAGCATTTTACATCGGTGTTTTTGTTTGCCAAGCGGCAGATCGCTCCACCTATCGGATAGTACGTGCCTGTCATGCCGCCAGTGCCGATACTGATAAATTCTTTTGCTGAAAGTGTTGTTGCTAAAAGCAAGCCAGCAAGTGCCAAAGAAGTAGTTTTCATCTAAGATCCTTTCAAGAAATTTAAGGCTATTTTATTCTATAAATTTAGCTTTTTACCTTATTTAATATGATATTTTTATGCCGTTTTGGTAAAGTTGCAACCATTCTACACAATCAAGACTTAAAAAAATATTTTCTTAAGATTAAATTTATATTTCTTTATTAGTCAAAATAAATTTGATAAACCGGCTATTTAAATATCATTTTTTATTGTATAATCCATCGCAGTTCTAAGTTTTAGAAAAACTGTTGCAAATTTACAACATAACCAATAGCTTTTACAAATGTTAACAACAATCAAATTTTGGAGGTTTTTATGAAAAAATCACTTATGTTGGCTGCTTCTATGCTGCTTTTATCTTTAAATTTCGCTTCAGGTGCGGACGAAAAAACGCAAGTTAGCTTTAGTGGCTCATCTACGCTAGCTCCAGTCATCGCTAAAATTTCAACTGATTTTATCGAAAAATACGAGACTTGGGATAAAGTAGATAGCGCATTGCCAAACAAAAATATTACTATTTTTGTCTCAGCTGGCGGCTCTGGTGCTGGTGTAAAAGCTGTGCTTGATCATGTCGCTGACTTTGGCATGCTAGCTCGCGACGTAAAAGATAGCGAAAAAGCAAAGATCAAAGACATGAAAGCCTATACGCTTGGCATAGACGCACTTTGCGTGGCTGTAAACCCAGAAAATGAGGTGATAAAGCTAAAGGGCGGAAATTTGAGTAAAGATGAGATTATCAAAATTTTCTCAGGCGAGTACAAAAAGTGGATCGATCTTGACAAATCCCTACCAAATGACGAAATAGTCGTAGTTACAAGAGATCTTGGTGGCGGTGCTCACGAGGTATTTCAAAAAAAGATCATGAAAGATATCAAAGTTAGCAAAAACGTCATCCAGTCACCATCAATGGGCGCACTTGTCTCAAAAATAATCGAAAATAAAAACGCTATTGGCTACGCATCTTTTGGCATCACAAACCAAAACAAAGGCAAGCTAATACCGCTAAACGTTGACGGCGTCGAGCCAACTGTTAAAAACATAGTTGATGGCAAATACTACATCTCTCGCCCGCTCATCATCGTAAAAAGTGGCGATCTAAGCAAGAGTGAGCAAATTTTTGTTGATGTGCTAAATTCAGCCGAAGGTCAAAAGACTATCGAAAAAATGGGATTTATACCAGTAAAATAGCCAATGATAGGGCAAATTTTTAAAGGTGGGGTATATGCTTTCACACTTTTATCCGCCATGCTTTTGCTTTTACTCGTGGGGTTTTTGCTGCTAAATTCCACGAGTTTTTTTGCAGAAGTAAGTCTCTTTGACTTCTTACTAAATGGCGACTGGGACGTTAGCACGGAGCCATTTAGCTTTGGGCTTTTTAATATCCTAGTCGCAAATTTCGCAGTTGCATTTCTAGCTTGCATATTTTCATTTTTCATCTCCCTTGGCGTTACTATCTTTATCTGCTTTTTTGCGAGTGCTTGGCTTAGGCATGTGCTAGACTGGATGATAAGAATTTTAGCTGGTATACCCTCGATCATTTACGGATTTTTTGCACTTTACACGGTTGTAAAAATTTTAGAGTCAGGACTAAAAATGTCCGCTGGAGAGTCAGTTTTGGCGGCTAGTCTCATCCTTAGCATCATGATCCTGCCATTTTTTACATCACACCTGCTTCAAAGTGTAGATCTGTTAAAGCAAAATTTCAAAACAAACTCAGATGCGCTTGGCGTAAGCACTGGATATTTTATACGTAAGATCATTTTTAGAAAGTCAATAAGAGCTAGCATTTCAGGCTTTATACTCGCATTTTCAAGGGCAGCTGGCGAGACGATGGCTGTGATGATGGTCATAGGCAACACCCCGCTTTTTCCGCACCTGCTCTCAAAAGCTCAGACCATACCATCTCTAATAGCCCTTGAAATGGGCATGAGCGAGGCTGGCAGCCTGCACTATCACGCTCTTATTGCAAGCGGATTTATCCTGCTTGTTTTTATATTTATGCTAAATATTTTTATCTTTAAATTTGAGAAAAACAATGAACGCTTTTAAAGATCATCTAGTCAAATTTTATGCCTATCTTTGCGTATTTATAGTGGTTGCGGTGATATTTTGGATATTTTATTTCATCTTTGCAAATGGCATCTCTCAGATAAATTTAGACTTTCTAACCAAAAATCCACAAGGTTTAAATTTAGGTGAGAGTGGTGGCATAAGAGATGCCATCATAGGCTCATTTTTGCTGATGATCCTATCTATGATATTTTCCGCGCTCCTTGGCGTTAGCTGCGCCATTTATAGGCAAATTTACTGCACTTCTAGCACGATCAAGCTCGGCCTTAAATTTATCATCCAAACGATGGCTTCTATTCCTTCTATCTTGCTTGGGATGTTTGTTTATGGGCTTTTTATCGTTAGTCTTGATATCCCCAAAAGCCTGCTAACAGCTAGCATTACGCTTGCTTTGATGGTCTTTCCATTTGTTGAAGTAAGCGTTGAAAAGGTGATCTCACAGATCGATGAGAAGATGTTAAGAGATAGCTTCGCGCTTGGCGTTGATAAAAATTTCATGGCTAGAAAGCTAGTTTTGCCAACCATTAGAAAAAATATCATATCGATCTTGATTCTTGCTGGCAGCTACGCCATAGGAGCCACCGCGCCGCTACTTTTAACTGGAGTCGTCTTCATGGCAAAGG
This sequence comes from Campylobacter concisus, assembly GCF_902460845.1. Taxonomy (NCBI): domain Bacteria; kingdom Pseudomonadati; phylum Campylobacterota; class Epsilonproteobacteria; order Campylobacterales; family Campylobacteraceae; genus Campylobacter; species Campylobacter concisus. The sequence goes on from NZ_CABPVS010000001.1 coordinate 36,549, forward strand.
CAGAAGGCCTGCTCTCGCCAGTCATGGCACTGCCTTTTCACCTGCACATGCTCTTAAGCCAGTCAGTCGCAACGCAAAATGCCTACGCCACGGCGCTCGTGCTCATTTTTATACTGATCATTTTACACCTGCTTTCAGCCGTAGTTTTATTTGATATAGGAGAGAAAATTGCCAAATATTTTAAACATAAAAGATCTTAGTATCTTTTACCAAGACAATGAAATTTTAAAAGATCTAAATCTTAGCGTCGCCGAAAACGAGATCATCTGCCTAATGGGTAGCTCAGGATGTGGTAAATCGACATTTCTATCAGCGCTAAATGGCTTTTTGGAGCAAAAGGGCGGTAGATATAGCGGAGAGATATTATTTAAAGGTGAAAATATCAAAAGCAAAGACGAAATTTGGCTAAGACGAAAGCTAGCCATACTCTTTCAAGACGCCACGCTCTTTCCCTTTAGCGTCGAGAGAAATTTAACCTATGCGATGGAATTTTATGAGGGCAACATAAAAGATAAGCAAAAAAGAGTAGAAGAGCTGCTCAAAAGCGTAAATTTGCTAGATGAGATAAGTGACCTAGATATGCCAGCTAGCAAACTTTCAGGCGGTCAAAAGCAAAGACTTTGCATCGCAAGGATGCTAACTACAAAGCCTGAAGTGCTCATGCTTGACGAGCCTTGCTCATCACTTGATATGAAAAATGTCTTGATCATAGAAGATCTTTTAAAAAGCCTGTCGCAAAGATATACGATCATCATCACCACGCACAATGAAGAGCAGGCAAAAAGGCTTGGCGGCAGGATAGTCCGCATAGTGGATAAGAAATTTGCATTTTAAAAGAGCTAGAAATTCTAGCTCCAAATTTAGTCGATAAATCTTTTTGTGATATTTGCGTAGGCATCGATCCTGCGGTCTCTTAAAAATGGCCAAATTCTGCGAACTTCTTCGCTTCTTTTCATGTCTATCTCAACGATCTTGCATAGCTCATCTGTGCTATTTGCACGGAAAAGCTGCTCGCCTTGCGGCCCGTAAACAAAGCTATTTCCCCAAAACTTAATCCCATCCATCACGCCACTATCATCTTTTTCAAAGCCCACGCGATTTACTGCGACCACTGGCAGGCCATTTGCCACGCTGTGACCTCTTTGCACTGCCACCCACGCTTCAAGCTGCCTTGATTTTTCATCATCACTATCGCCCTCAAACCAGCCAATAGCCGTTGGATAGATGAGAATTTTCGCCCCTTTTAGCGCCATGAGCCTTGCAGCCTCAGGATACCACTGATCCCAACACACCAAAACGCCAAGCTTGCCAAGGCTCGTCTCAATAGGCTCAAAGCCGATATCGCCTGGCGTAAAGTAAAATTTCTCGTAAAATCCAGGGTCATCAGGGATGTGCATTTTTCGGTATTTGCCAGCCACGCTGCCATCACGCTCGAAGACAAAGGCGGTGTTGTGATAAAGTCCGTCAGCCCTCTTTTCAAAGAGTGAAGTGACCAAAACTACGCCGTTTTCTTTTACCACCCTGCCCCAAAAAGCGACATCTTCTTGCCAGTCATTTGCGTGATCAAAGAAATTTGTATCCTCGCTTTGGCAAAAGTACTGCGTCTGGTGCAGCTCTTGACAGACCACGAGATCAGCGCCACCTTTTTTTGCCTCTGCGATTAGCTCGAGTGTCTTTGCTATGGTCGCCTCTTTTGTCCCTTTAAATTCTTGTTGAAGTAGTGCTACTTTCATCTCATTTCCCTTCTTTGTCGTTGTATGGGTCTAAATGTGTGGTTATCTGCCACGAATAATCCCTAAATTTCTCTCTTATCTCAGCTTCAAGCGAGTCGGCCACTTCGTGCGCGTCGTAAAGCGAGATGTCTTTGTCAAAAACTAAATGCAGCGTTAAAAATATGGTATTTGCGCTCTGTCTTGTGTTTAGGTAGTGAAAGTCTGAAACCCTCTTCTTTGCCTTTATCATCTTGATGATCCCCTCTGTGACCTCAGGGCTTACTGCGTGATCTAGCAAGACACCAAGGGCGTCTTTGCCAAGGCTTATCGCACTTTGAGCGATGTAGCCACTTATCACGATACCAAAGATCGCATCTATCATCACAAATCCGCTAAATTTAATGATAAGCAGCGAGATGATGACTGCAAGGTTGCTAAAAAGGTCTATTTTATAGTGCAGCGCGTCTGCTTTTATGATAAGGTTTCCACTTTTTTTAGAAATTTGGTTTAAAAATAGCACCAAACATAGCGTCACAACTACCGAAAATACCATCACGCCGAGGCTTAAGCCAAGGTCTATCTCTAAATTTGGCTCGCTAAATTTCTTAACGCTCTCATAAAAAATATATCCAGCCGCTGCCACGATGATGATGCACTCAAATAGCGCTGCTAACGCCTCTAGCTTTGTGTAGCCAAAGTTAAATCTCTCATCGGCTTGCTTTCTTGACTTTCTAAGCGCAAATAAATTTAAAAGCGAGACTATAAAATCAAGCATTGAATCAATCGCCGAGCCAAGCACAGCGACTGAGCCGCTAAAAAGTCCAGCTGTAAATTTTACAAGTGCGAGCAAAAAAGCGCATGCTCCAGCTGCGATAACAGCCTTATTTTCGCCCTGCGTGCACTCCTGCTTATTTATGCGGTTAAACTCATAATCAAACGGACTTGACAAAGTTAAGACCTTTTGTATCTATTTTGGCTTGAGCAGTGAAGCGAGCCATTTTGACGCACAAAAACTAGCGAATTTACACCGATGATCTTTCTATCTGGCAGTGCCTTGGCTAGTAAATTTAGCACCTTTTTATCGTTTTCGTCATTATATGTTGGCACGATTAGCGCACCATTTATAAAGATAAAATTTGCGTATGTGCAGCCAAGCCTTTTACCATCATAAAATTTAGACTTAGGAAGCGGCAGAGCAAGTAGCTTAAAGCCAGTTTTTTTAAGCTCATCCTCCATCCTTTTTAGCTCGCTAAAGTGCTCATCGCTCTTGTCATCACAAGCTGCGTAAGCGATAGTATCAGGTGTGATAAAACGCGCTAAAGTGTCGATGTGGCTATCTGTGTCATCACCTCTTATAAAGCCATTTTCAAGCCAGATGATACGCTTTAGGCCAAATAAATTTTTTAGCTTCTCCTCGATTTGCTCTTTGCTTAGAGAGGAATTTCTATTTTCATTTAGCAGGCATTTTGTGGTGGTTAAAAGCACACCATCTCCGTTAAACTCGACGCTTCCGCCCTCTAGTATCATATCAACTGGCTCAAGCTTGGTTTTGTAAATTTTAGCTAGCTCTAAATTTATCGCATCATCTTTTGAACTCTTAAATTTACCGCCCCAAGCGTTAAATTTAAAGTCATAGCTCTTTACGCCGTCTTTGGTGCAAACGTCGATCATACCGTAGTCTCTGATCCAAGTATCATCAGTATCAAGCTTAACAAACTCAACATTTTTAAATTTCTTAAACCTAGAAAAATTTGCCTCATCAGGGCAGATGAGCACTACCTTTTCAAACGGCGTAATAGCAGCCACTAGCTCTTCATAACTAGCTAAAATCTCCTCTAAATAAGGCTCCCAGTCGCTCTTACTATGTGGCAGCGACAAAAACAAAAGCTCCTGCTCTTCCCACTCTGCGTAAGCTCTCACGCTCTCTCCTTATAAATTTTATAAATTCCATAAATCGTAATGAATATCCAAAAGACCTCTATCAAAAATGAACCGAGGTTAAAGTGCACAAAAAGCGAGATGATAAGTAGCACCGCACCTGCTAAATTTATTATCTGATAGGCTAGATCGCGGCTATTTAGGTGGCCGATCTGAAGTAAAAAGTAGCCCATCACGATACAAATCATCCCTAAAAAGCCGATGATCTGAAAAAGATCGATCAAATTTTATCCTTTTTGCAAGCTTAAATTTAAAGCAAGATCATATCTAATTAGTTTTAAATTTATGATTATAAGATAAAATAACTCCATTTTTCAGATTGGATTAAAGTTTTATGGATTTTGAGTTTATTGAGAAATTTTATCCGCTTTATGTTAAGGCCGGAGTGCTTACCTGTGAGATCGCCTTTTTAGGGATCATTTTTTCTATTTTGATCGGTATTTTTTGTATGGCTGTAAAATTTTACAAGCTAAAATTTCTATCAAAAGTGATTGACTGCTACGTCGAGCTCTCAAGAAATACGCCACTTCTTATACAGCTTTTCTTTTTATATTATGGCTTGCCAAAGCTTGGAGTGTCAATGAGCGGCTTTGCCTGTGCGGTTGCGGGACTTAGCTTTCTTGGTGGTAGCTATATGAGCGAGAGCTTTAGGCTTGGCTTTGAGGCAGTGAGAAAGTCGCAGATCGAAGCGGGACTTAGCATCGCACTTAGCAAAAATCAGCTCCTAAGATATGTTATCTTGCCTCAAGCATTTAGCGTAGCGGTGCCAAGTATTAGTGCAAATATTATCTTTTTACTAAAAGAGACAAGCATCGTTAGTATCGTAGCTCTTGCTGATCTAGTTTACGTCGCAAAGGATCTTATCGGGCTTTATTACAAGACAGACGAGGCACTTTTTATGCTGGTTATTAGCTATCTCATCATCATTTTGCCAGTCTCGCTGGTGCTTAGCTATGTCGAAAAAAGGGTGAGAAATGCAAGGAGTTAGTATTTTATTTGACACGCAAAATTTACTAAGACTCTTTGAAGGTCTAGTCGTTAGCACAGAAATTTCATTTATCTCTATTTTTATCTCTATAATCGGTGGCTTAGTGCTTGGCGTGCTTATGAGCATGAAAAACAAATTTATCTATTTTATTTTAAAAATTTGCCTAGAAATCGTTCGCATAATGCCTCAGATCGTTTGGCTATTTTTATTTTATTTTGGTGTCAGTAAGGCGTTTGATATTCACATTTCAGCATTTACAGCCTCATTCATCGTCTTTAGCTTGTGGGGAATTTTTGAAATGATGGACATCGTGCGTGGCGCAATAACATCAATACCAAAACATCAATTTGAATCAGCCGCCTCACTTGGGCTTAGTAAATTTCAAATTTACTTTTATGTCATCATCCCGCTTGCTACTAGAAGGCTAGTGCCTGGGGCTGTAAATTTACTAAGCCGTATGATAAAAACGACCTCTATAGTCGTGCTAATCGGCGTTGTAGAGGTAGTCAAGGTCGGTCAGCAGATCATCGAGCGAAATGTATTTACAAATCCTATGGCGCCATTTTGGATATACACGCTCATATTCTTTTTATATTTTGTGATCTGCTATCCAGTCTCAAAACTATCAAAAAAACTAGAAGAAAAATGGAGTTAAAATGAGCGAAAACATATTAGAACTTAAAAAAATAAATAAATTTTATGGAGAGCTTCACGCCTTAAAAGATATAAATTTAGAGGTAAAAAGCGGTGAAGTGGTCGTGCTTCTTGGACCATCGGGCTGTGGCAAAAGCACAACTCTTAGGTGCATAAACGGCCTTGAGAGTATCGCAAGCGGTGAGATAATAATCGATGGCGAAGTGATTGATGCTAAATTTAATGATTGGCAAAGAATCCGCCAAAAGGTCGGCATGGTCTTTCAAAGCTACGAGCTTTTTGATCACATGAATGTCATAGACAACGTCCTTCTTGGACCTTTGAAGGTGCAAAAAAGAGATAGAGCTGAGGCTGAAAAGACAGCTGATATGTGGCTAAGCAAGGTTGGGCTACTTGATAAGAAATTTGCCTATCCAAAAGAGCTAAGCGGCGGTCAAAAGCAACGCATAGCTATAGTAAGAAGCCTTTGTTTAAACCCTGAGATCATGCTGTTTGACGAGGTTACGGCTGCGCTTGATCCAGAGATCGTTAGAGAAGTGCTTGACGTGATACTAAATTTAGCCAAAGATGGAATGACGATGCTAATAGTCACTCACGAGATGAGCTTTGCAAGGGCGGTTGCAAACAAGATCGTATTTATGGACGCTGGGGCGATCGTGGAGATCAGCGAACCAGAGGAATTTTTTACCAAACCAAAGAGCGATCGCGCGAAGAAATTTCTAAATTTATTCTCGTTTTAGAAAAAATAAGAGATAATTTGCCGTTTTTTCAAAATGCGTTTAGAGCGAAATTTTAACGCTCTTATTTATTTAACTTTTTTACAAGGAGAAAGAGTGAGAAAATTTAAATTTTTCTTATTAGCATTAATCGCTACCGTCTTTCTAACGGGTTGTGGTAATGACAAAGGTGCCGACACGGCAAAAGCTGCTTCAAACGAAGCTGATGCGATCGCAAAGATCAAAGAGCGCGGATATGTAAGAATTGGCGTTTTCAGCGACAAACCACCATTTGGCTATGTCGATAAAGACGGCAAAAACCAAGGCTATGATATTTACTTTGCAAAACGTATCGCAAAAGACCTACTAGGCGATGAGAGCAAGGTAAAATTTGAGCTAGTAGAGGCTGCTGGTAGAGTTGAAGTTTTAGTAGCTGATAAAGTGGATATCACGCTTGCAAATTTTACAAAAACACCTGAGCGTGCACAAGTTGTTGATTTTGCGCTTCCATATATGAAAGTTTCACTTGGCATCGTTAGCCCTGAGGGCGCTGTGATAAAGAGCATCGATGAGCTAAAAGACAAAACCCTAATCGTAAATAAGGGCACAACCGCAGACGCGTTTTTTACAAAAAATTATCCTGACATTAAGCTTGCAAAATACGACCAAAATACTGAAACATTTGCAGCTTTGGTTGATAAAAGAGGTGCTGCACTAGCGCATGATAACGCCCTACTTTTTGCCTGGGCGAAAGAGACTCCAGGTTTTGTTGTAGGCGTTGAAGCACTTGGTGATGTGGATGTAATAGCACCAGCTGTTAAAAAAGGCAACAAAGTTTTACTTGACTGGCTAAACAATGAGATCATTGAGCTTGGAAAAGAAAATTTCTTCCACAAAGACTATGATGCTACACTAAAACCGATCTACGGCGATAGTGTAAATCCAGAATCACTTGTCGTTGAAGGCGGCAAACTCTAAAAATTTAATGGCGTAAATCTTTACGCCATCTCTCTTTTTTTAAATTTAACAATATGCTTGTGACTTTTTTCAGCAGGTAACACTACATAAATTCCATAAAGGACGGATATCTTACATACCTGAGCAGCAAGCTAGTAGACGAGCCCTTGCAAAATAATGAGCCATTTTAAAAGAATACCGACATTAGATAAGATTGTATTATCCGCATGAATATTCAAAAAGGCTGAGGCGCATGTTTTTGATAAATTTAAATTATAGATAGTATGTATGCAGAGAAAAAAATCTGCGAAAGCTAAGAGAGAAAGATAAATCTTAGTTTCTGAATGTCTAAATAAAATTTTAAAAGCATTTTGGAGTAAATTTAGCCCAAAATGCCTTTGCAAGCTACATTAAGCTCTTTAACAAATTTGTCACTTTTTGTTCGATCTCTTCTAGAAATTCCTTGCTCTTTGCCTCAAATCTAGTGACGATAACTGGCGTTGTATTTGATGCACGCACCAGCGCCCAGCCATTTTCAAACTGAATTCTTATGCCATCAATGTCGATGATATTTTTTATCTTTGGCAGATCGCAACTCTCGTTTTTCACGCACTCTTTTAACTTAGCAACTATCTTAAATTTGGCTTCATCAGTCGTTTTTACCTTGATCTCATCGGTACTAAAGACTAGCGGCATCTTATCAAGCTCACCATCAAGGTCAAAACCCTTATGAACTAGCTCAAGCACCCTCATCATCGCATAAAGCGCATCATCAAAGCCAAAATAGCGCTCTTTAAAAAAGATATGACCACTAACTTCAGCCGCAAGATCGACATTTAGCTCTTTCATCATCTTTTTTATGTTACTATGCCCAGTCTTACCCATGAAAACTTCGCCGATCTTTGCGATCTCATCGTACATGTTTTGCGAACACTTAACCTCACCAAGCACCTTTGGATGTTTCATATTTAGAGCATAAAGATATGCTAGTTCATCGCCTTTTATATCTCTTTTTGGCGTTATAACCGCGATCCTGTCGCCATCTCCGTCAAAGCCAAATCCAAGGTCAAATTCTTTCTTTTCGATAAGAGAAAATATCTCTTTTAAATTCTCTTTTTCACTTGGGTCTGGATGGTGATTTGGGAAATTTCCGTCTGGATCTTCATATAAAATTTTTGCATTTAGTCCAAGTGCCTTGACGATAGGCACCAAACTCACGCCAACAGCGCCATTTGCACAGTCGATGATAAAAGGCTTTTTGAAATTTTTAAGCTCACTAAATTCTTTTACAAAAAACTCAACGTATTTTTCTAAGATATTAAATTTCTCACAGCTCTCATCGTCTGCGATCTCTAAATTTGAGGCGATTATTTCATTAACTTTATCTTTTAAAATTTGCAGATCTTTGCCAAAGAAACTATCTTTTTTAATGGTGATCTTAAAGCCGTTGTACTCTTTTGGGTTGTGAGAGCCAGTGATCATGATATTTGCGTCGAAATAATCAGCATAAACGCTAAAGTAGCCAACAGGAGTTGGAAGTAAGCCGATGCTATAAATTTTAAAGCCACCAGCCTTGTTTAGGCCACTTAGCAGATACCTAAAAAGCGTGCTAGCACTTAGCCTTGCGTCAAAGCCAACGCTTAAAGTTTTTACGCCAAATTCATTAAATTTCTTACCCAAAGCAAGCCCTATAGCCTTGACGCTATCTTCTGTCAAGTCTTTCTCAAAAATGCCGCGGATGTCGTATTCTCTAAAAATTTCATCATATTTCATTGTAAATTCTCCCTAAAAGAAAGCAAAATGATACAAGAATAAATTTAAAAAGGAGTAAATAATTTTATAAATTTAGTGAGGTTAAAGTTTAAATATAAATTCGAGCTAGAAGGCTCTAGCTCGAAAAGGGCTGCTACATCATGCCACCCATACCACCCATTCCGCCCATGTCAGGCATTGCAGGCATTGCTTTTTCTTCTTTTATCTCGCTGATAGTTGCCTCAGTTGTTAGTAGCAAGCTAGCCACGCTAACAGCGTTTTGTAGCGCGACTCTCTCAACTTTAACTGGGTCGATGATACCAGCTTCAAACATATTTACATATTCGCCAGTTGCAGCATTAAAGCCAAAATTTGCATCTTTGCTTGTCTCAACTGCATTTGCTACTACGCCTGCGTCAAAGCCAGCGTTTTCAGCGATTTGGCGAAGTGGAGCACGAAGCGCTCTTCTAACGATCTCAGCGCCGATTGCCTCATCACCTTGTAAATTTAAATTTACACTCTTTGAAGCAAGGATAAGAGCTGAACCGCCACCTACTACGATACCCTCTTCAACAGCTGCACGAGTAGCGCTTAGAGCATCATCAACGCGGTCTTTTTTCTCTTTCATCTCAGTTTCAGTCGCAGCACCTACTTTAATAACTGCCACGCCGCCACTTAGTTTTGCAAGGCGCTCTTGAAGTTTTTCTTTGTCATAGTCGCTTGTAGTCTCAGCGATTTGCGCTTTGATCTGAGTTATTCTAGCGTCTATCGCTGACTTCTCGCCTGCGCCATTTACGATAGTTGTGTTATCTTTGTCGATAACTACGCTTGAAGCTTGACCAAGGTCGTTTATAGTAGCGCTTTCTAGTGTTCTGCCTAGCTCTTCGCTGATGACTTCGCCACCTGTTAAGATAGCGATATCTTCAAGCATCGCTTTTCTTCTGTCGCCAAAGCCAGGAGCTTTAACAGCTGAGATGTTTAGCACGCCGCGAAGTTTATTTACAACAAGCGTTGCAAGTGCCTCGCCCTCGATATCTTCAGCGATGATTAGAAGTGGTTTGCCACTTTTTTGTACTTGCTCAAGCACTGGAAGCAAGTCTTTTAAATTTGTGATCTTCTTGTCAAATAACAATATAAATGGGTTACTTAGCTCAACTTGCATCTTTTCAGGGTTTGTGATGAAATATGGGCTTAGATATCCGCGATCAAACTGCATACCCTCAACAACGCTTAGCTCGTCTTGGATAGACTTTGCCTCTTCTACTGTTATGACACCATCTTTACCGACTTTTTCCATCGCATCAGCGATAAGTTTGCCAATACTCTCATCTGAGTTAGCAGAGATAGTAGCGATCTGTGCGATCTCTTTTGAGCCAGAAACTTTTTTAGAGATATTTTTTAGTGCATCTATAAGAGCTGCTACTTCTTTATCCATGCCGCGTTTTACTTCGATAGGATTTGCGCCAGCAGTTACGTTTCTAAGGCCCTCTTTAAATATCGCGTGAGCTAGCACGGTTGCTGTTGTAGTGCCGTCACCTGCTTGGTCATTCGTCTTACTTGCCACTTCTCTAACTAGGCTTGCACCCATGTTTTCGATAGTATCTTTTAGCTCAACCTCTTTAGCCACGCTAACGCCGTCTTTTGTGATGTTTGGAGCGCCAAAGCTCTTTTGGATAAGGACATTTCTGCCTCTTGGTCCCATTGTCACTTTCACAGCGTCATTTAGTTTTTTCACGCCCTCATATAGGCGATTTCTTGCATCATCAGAGTAAAAAATTTCTTTTGCCATTGTTTTTCCTTTTTAAATTATTTAATCACACCTAAAACATCGTCTATGTTTAAAACAAGATATGTTTTATCATCTAAATTTATCTCAGTGCCACCGTATTTTGCAAATACAACTTTATCACCAACTTTTACGCCCTCTACTTCAGCACCAACCGCTTTTACCTCACCGCTTAAAGGTTTTTCTTTTGCGTTATCAGGTATAATAATGCCCGAAGCTGTGGTCTTTGTCTCCTCTACGCGTTCAACTAGAACACGCTTGCCTAATGGTTGAAAGTTCATTGTTCATCCTTTTGGTTTAATTGTCTTTTTTAGCACTCTTTATTTTTGAGTGATAAAATCCTAGCACTTTTTTCTAAAAAAGTCAATAATTTATAGTTAAATTTTATTAAAACTTTAGTCACTTGCACTAAAGTTTTATGATATGTAAAACTAATATAAAGGAATTTTATGAAAAAAATAGCCTATATAGTAGCGGCTTTGGCGCTGATAATCCTTTGCATTTTTGGCTTTATCTTTAGCTCTTTTGGTAATAAATTTATAGCCAGCAAAATAGAAAAAGAGGCACTTACTCGCGGTATCGATGTGAAATTTAAATATTTTAGTTTAGGATTTAGCACGCTAAATTTAGAAGCGATCGTGATGAACGCTATAAATTTAAAGGCAAATGGGGATCTCTCGTTATTTGCTCAAAGCATGAATTTAAACATAGATATAGACGCCGACAAGTCGAAGGCTAGCAAGCTTGGATTAAAAAAAGATGTCGCACTTAAAGCAAACGTGGCTGGTAAATTTAGCGACTTCAAGCTAGTGGCAACTGGCACCGCACTTGGCTCAAATATAAATTTAAATGCAAATTTAAAAGACTATCTGCCAAAAGCTCTAAATCTTGACGCTAAAAATATCGAACTCTCTGAGATATCAGCCCTTGCACAAAAGCCGAATTTAGCTAGCGGTAAGCTTGATCTAACGAGTGATATGCAAGTGATTGATGAGAAAAATGAGCCGATCATTAACGCTCAAATTTTAGCAAGCGATGCTATGATAAACAAAGAAATTCTAAAAAACGAATTTGGGCTAAATTTAGCAAAAGATATAAATTTTAAAGGCGGCGTAAATGCTAAATTTACAAATGAAAAAATGAGTGCAAAAGCCCTCATCATCGCGCCTGAAGCTACTTTAAAAGCAAATGAGACGACTTATGATCTAAGTAGCAAAAATTTAAAGAGCGACTTTTTGCTAAACGTGCCTGATCTTGCGCTTTTTGGCAAACTTTTAAATCAACAGCTAAGCGGCGCAGTGGATGCAAACGGCGAAATCACAGTGCAAGAAAATGCCCTCAAAAACCTAAAAGCTGAGATAAACGGGCTTGGCGGCAAGATAAATGCAAATTTTGATAGCAAAAACTTAACTTTAAATGCAGCTAACATCAAGCTAAAAGAGCTTCTCGCACTTGCCCTGCAGCCTAGCTACGCAGACGGGCAGATAAATTTAAATGCAAATTTTAGTGGCTTTGACGAGCTAAAAAAACTTGCAGGCGATGCTAAATTTGAGATAAAAAACGGCCTTATAGATAAAGGGCTTGCAAAGCTTAAAAATGCGGCTAAATTTGAGCTAAAAGGCGGCGCCACCGCAAAAGGTGAGCTTGTAAATTTTGACGCAAATGTGCTTAGCGACCTTGGCGAGTTAAAGGATGTAAAGGGCGTTTATGACCTAAAAAACAGCCAAATTTTTAGCAAATTTGCCCTGCTCATTAGCGACCCCGAGAAATTTAAAGCGGTTAGTGGCTTTGAAGTGAGCTCAAAGATGGCGCTTGCGGGCGATGTGAAGGTTAAAGAGAGCAAGATAGATGAGCTAAATTTAGGCGGCGATGCCTTTGCTGGCAAGCTAAACGCCACCATAAAAAATGAAAATCTTGATCTTAGCCTAAAAGAGGCACAGCTAGGAGAGATCTTAGCACTTAGCGGCAACGACAGGCTGGCAAATGCTAAGACAAATGTCCAAGCAAAGGGGCAAAATATCTTTAGCAAAAGCCCAAGCGTCGCCGCAACGATCACTTTAAATGATGGCAAATTTAACGCCGCAGCACTTAGCAAAATGCTTGATAAAAAATTCCCTGAAAACGAGAAATTTAGCTCAAATTTGAGCCTAGACTATAAAGGTGACATAGCGAAATTTAGCGGCAACTTTCTTAGCTCGCTTGCTGATATAAAGGGCATAGATGGCAGTTTTGACGTGGGTAAAAGCACGCTAAGCTTAAAGCTTCAAGCGGTAGTTTCGGAGCTAAATAAGCTTGCATTTTTAGCTGGCCGCGAGCTTCACGGTAAATTTGCAGCTCTCGTAACAGCAAATGGCAAAGTGGATGATCTAAGCGCAAAAGCCACTTCAGATGATCTATTCAAGGGCAAACTCGAGGCAAATTACAAAGGCGGCGCGCTTGATGCGGTGCTAAAAAACTTTGAGGTCAAAGGGCTAACGCAGACTTTGGGGCTGGATCATCTATATGACGGCAACGGCGATGCTAAATTTGACTACGAAACAAAGCAAAAGCTCGGTAAATTTGACATCTTGCTAAAAGAAGGTCACCTAGCCAGCACAAATCTCACAAACAATATAAAAACCTTTACCGGCAAGGACATCACAAAAGAAATTTACAAAGACGGCAAAATTTACGGCGATATAAAGGGCGATAACGTCATCTTTAACGTAAATTTAAGCTCGCCAAAGAGCGACATAAAGGTTGCAAACGGCACTTACAATACCGCGACAAAAATGCTTAACGCGCCGCTTGTTTGCAGGCTCGAAAAGACCGATCTAAACGTGCAAATTTCAGGTACGACAGACAAGCTAAAATACGACGTTAGATCGCAATATCTCGAAAATAAGGTCAAAAAAGAGATAGGTAGATTTTTAGATAAAAAGCTAGGCAAAGATGATGACGCAAGCGGCGACAAACAAAATTTAAAGGGGCTTTTAAAAGGGCTATTTTAGATGAAAAAGGCGGAAAATTTAAAGTATCTAATGGGGCTTGGGCACTTTTGTAGCGACATAAACCAAAGCGCGCTTGGTGCGATGCTGTCCTTTTTCATCGCGAGCTACCACTACGACTATGCCACAGCCGCCTCGCTCGTGACCGCCACAAATTTAGCAAGCTCGCTCATCCAACCACTGATCGGCCGCTTAAGCGACAAAAAAGAGCTGCCCTACGTCATCCCGCTTGGGCTACTACTTGCTGGCGGGGGCATGAGCCTAACTGGCTTTGTGACAAACTACTACATCATCTTGGTTTGCGTGATGATAAGTGGTATCGGCGCCGCGCTCTTTCACCCAAGTGCCGCAAGGATCGTAAATTACGCCTCAAATGCCAAAAATAGAGCCAAAAGCATAAGCATATTTTCATTTGGTGGTAATGTCGGCTTTGCAGTTGGGCCCATTTTAGTCGCTGTTTTTGTGGGAAATTTTGGCCTAAAAGGGACGCTAGTCTTTATAATTCCCCAAATTTTTTTGACACTTTTATACCTCAAAAAGAGCAAATTTATAAAAGTGCTCGAGGGCAATCATAAAAAGCAAATTTCACAAAAAAATAGTGCTTTGAAAGACGATTTAAGCGCCTTTTTAAGGCTTTGCGTCTGTATATTTTCACGTTCCATTGTAGCATTTGGCTTTTCAGCATTTTTTAGCATATACCTCATCAAAATTTTTGGCCTTAGCAAAGAAGCTGCAAATGTAAATTTAAGCCTCTTTTTTTGCCGCAGGTGCGATCTCTACGCTATTTGGCGGAGCACTAGCGGATAGATACGGCCTAGTTAGGCTCATCAAAATAAGCCTAAGCATCGCCGCGCCACTAGTCGTGCTAATGCTCTTTATTGACAGCTACGCGTTATTTCTCGCAGCCTCCATGTGCGTGAGTGCCTGCATCAGCCTATCTTTTAGCCCCTCAATCGCCCTTACGCAGCTTTATTTGCCAAATCAAATCGGCCTAGCCTCTGGCGTAACGCTTGGACTTAGTATCACAATCGGCGGTATATTCGCAACAGTCATCGGCAAGATCGCTGACATCTTTAGCCTAACGCACTCATTTTACTTTATCGCCATAGAATCGCTTATCTGCGCGGTTTCTAGCTACTTTTTAAGGCCAGTCACGAGATAAATAAATACCAAATTAAAATAAATTAACCTGATTTAAAATATTTAAATATTTTTTAGACTAATTACAATAAAATAACTAATTTAATTTAAGGAGTAAATTTGGAACCGTTACAACAAGAAAAAAATATATGTTAAAAAGTGCCAGAGAGTTGGGGATTATATCTTGTATTGTGGCGATATTTAAGTATCTAGTTTTCGTTTCAGGGCTTTACAAAACCCTTGATCGTGATTTCAGTCTTATCCTCAAAGCATGCTGCGACTCTATCAGTTGGCTACTTTTATTTTTTGCTATTTCATTGATATGCTCTATTTATAATTCCTCAAAACTAAGAACATATTTTAAAATTTTTACTATTTTCATTTTGATATATGTGATTTTAACTCTTTTGACTTTTAAAATTGTTATGTATCTGGGAGAAAGAAATTTTAACAATGATGATTTTATCTTTACGATATTGAATCATTTTTATAGCAATGAAGAGATTATGTATAATCATGACCTATTTAAACAGCTATTCATTTATCGTAGTTATTTATTGAGAGTATTATTCGTAACAGCATCACTATTTTTGTTTATATCTATCGCAAAATTAATAAAAATAACAAAAGAAAAAATGTTTTGGGCTTATGCATTATTTGGCGCATCTCACATAGCAAGCTACTTTATTAAAATTGATCACAAAATTTATGATTATATTGATATTGGAGCTTTCTTTCTTGCTTTAATCGCATGGTGGCGACTAAAGACACAAGTAAGTAGTAACGAAATTCAAGTAATTAGCGAAAATGGGATTTTAAATGTGACTACTATCAAATCTTCAAGCCAATTAGCCGCGAAAGCCTGCTTAGTTGGCCTTATCGCAATATTTTTTTACTATATTTTTTTTGAATATTTGTTAGCACATCAAGAAAGAATGTCACTTCGACCAATAATATTTACAAAGCCTCTTATTTATGCGGTAGTATTAGCGGTTATTTACTCTGCCGTTAAGCAGATAGCACATACGTTAAATGAGATAAGACTACATACAAATTTCTTATTTTTCTCTATCCTTTTTGTGATATTTACAATAGCAAAAGCAACAACTGACTACATGTATATATATGCTTACGATTATAATTTTTTAAATATCTTTGGTACGCACAATGCCTCAATTAAATCTTTAGTTTCTAGTGCCAATACAATCTTATACATTGGAGTATTTGCTCATTTGTTAGCTACAGTATTTTTATTTTTATTTACAACAAGATTAGTGAGCGCGACTAAAAGTAGGCTATTTTGGATAAATTTTATATTGTTTGTGGTAAGTTCAGTCATACTTTTAGCACTACTATTTCCGGATAAGCCAGACTTTATAGGCCTTTTAACCAAAAACATAGACCTTTTTAATATAGCAGAGTTTTTCTTTTTACTAATTGCTTGGTATAGCGTGAAAAAAGACACAAGAGAGCAGGATAGAACATAAAACGGCATTTGGCGATAAATTTATAGTTTAAACAGCTAAAGACAAGATGATTTTTGTCTTTAGCTTCGCTATGAGGAGACGAGGCGAAATTTTACGATACAAAGGAGCATACATGTAGTATGTGACTGAAGTAGAGTGAAATTTCAACGACGTATAGCAGAAAAAGACAAAATAGCCTTAAAGCTTTCTCATCTTTGCTATTTCGTCGCGCAATGCCGCCGCCTTCTCAAACTCAAGCTGCGCCGCTGCTTCAAGCATCTGCTTTCTTAGCTCTTTTACTATCGCAGCTCGCTCGCTAGCTGGCATCTTTTCTAAATTCTTACCACGTTTATAAATTTCGCCGTCATCTTCGACGTGCAAGCTCTCTTCGATATTCCTGCTAGCAGAGTGTGGTGTTATGCCGTGAGCTTTGTTGTACTCATCTTGAAATTTACGCCTAGCAGTCGTCGTATCGATCGCCTCTTTCATCGATTTTGTTATCTTTTTGGCAAACATGAGCACCTTGCCATTTACATTTCTAGCTGCACGCCCCATCGTCTGTATAAGGCTCGTGGTTGAGCGCAAAAAGCCCTCTTTATCAGCGTCCATTATCGCTATCAGGCTCACTTCAGGCAGGTCCAGCCCCTCACGGAGCAAATTTATGCCTATTAGCATGTCAAATTCACCACTTCTAAGCCCTCTAATGATCTCATTTCGCTCGATCGCATCGATGTCTGAGTGCATATACTTGACCTTGACGCCAAGCTCGATGTAGTAGCGGCTAAGCTCCTCAGCCATTTTTTTAGTTAGCACCGTAACTAGCACACGCTCGTTTCTAGCGATGACCACCTTTGCCTCATCAAATAGTGCCTCGACTTGATTATCACTATCTTTTATCTCAATGATCGGATCAAGTAGCCCAGTAGGACGCAAAATCTGCTCATAGACGTGCCCCTGGCTGATACCAAGCTCGTACTCGTTTGGCGTGGCTGAGACAAAGAGAAATTTCGCCTTTTTGCTTATAAACTCGTCAAATTTAAGCGGCCTGTTATCAAGCGCTGAAGGCAAGCGAAATCCGTACTCCACAAGCACCTCTTTACGGCTCCTATCACCCGCATACATGCCCCTAAACTGCGGCAAACTCACGTGACTCTCATCGACGATAACCAGATAGTCCTCGCCACTTATCTCAAAGTAGTCAAACATCGAGTACGGCGTCTCTCCGGGCTTTTGTCCGGTTAGGTGGCGCGCGTAGTTTTCGATACCTTTACACATACCAGTGCTTGCCATCATCTCGAGGTCAAACTCCACCCTTTGCTTTAGCCTCTGCGCCTCGACTAGCTTACCCTGCTCGTTAAACTCTTTCAAGCGCGCATCAAGTTCCTCTTCGATCTCTTTCATCGCGATCTTTAGCCTATCAGCACCTACGATAAACTGGCTGGTGGCATAAAGCGTAAATTTAGAAATGTCTTTGAGTCTCTTGTTATCAAGCACGTCAAAATGATACATCGAGTCGATCTCATCGCCAAAAAACTCAACTCTTAGGGCTTCGTCGTTGTAATAAGCAGGATAAATGTCCACCACATCGCCATTTACACGAAAATCACCCCTGTCAAAGTAGTTGTCATTACGCTTGTAGCCCATATCGACAAGCTGCTCTAAAAGCTTTCTTTGGTTTATCTTCTCCCCTACACTAAGATATGCCACCATCCCTTTATACTCGCTTGGATTACCAAGTCCGTAGTTTGCAGAGACTGAGGCCACACAGACGACGTCATCAAAGCTTAGCAAGCTAGCCGTCGCAGAGAGGCGCAGGCGCTCAAGCTCCTCATTTACTGAGCTATCCTTTTCTATATATAGGTCGCTTCTTGGGATGTAGGCTTCTGGCTGGTAGTAGTCGTAGTAGCTTATAAAATACTCCACATGATTTTTTGGGAAAAAGCCCTTAAATTCGCTGTAAAGCTGCGCAGCCAAGGATTTATTATGCGTCATTATCAGAGTTGGCATATTTAGCTCTTTTATCACATTTGCCATGGTAAAGGTCTTGCCAGATCCTGTGACACCTAAAAGTGTTTGATTTTTGTTACCTGATTTTACACTTTTTACTATCTCTTTTATCGCTCTTGCCTGGTCGCTACTTGGACTAAATTTAGATGAAATTTCAAATTTGTTCATTGATTGCCTTTAAATTTGGGCGAATTTTATAGCAAAGATAGTGCTTTGTCAAATGAGAATTTTAATAAGAATTTAGCCTCTGCGTGTTAGAATACGAGCCTAATTATTATTTTAAAGGAACTTTTATGTTTGAAGATAATGCGATCTTAACCACACTAAGCGATAAAGTAAATGACCTGATTACAAAATATGACGAACTTTGCAAAACGAACGAAGAGTTACGCAACGAGATCGTAACTTTAAAAGCACAAAATGAGGCAAAAAGCAATCAAATCATGCGTTTAGAAGAGGATCTTGACAAGAAAAATACCGAAGCTGACGATGTAATGAGAAAAATCGAAGCTGTCCTTGGCAGATAAGCTTGGCTAAAATATGAAAAAAATTACGCTCACGATATCATCTCGCGACTACACGATCACGCTTGATGATGATTTTGCTAAATTCTTTGAAGATGACTGGCAAAATTTAATGGGCGGACGCCAATTTATCGAGCCAAAAGAGCTTTTAAATGCCTTTATAGAAAAATGTTATGAAAATTATGCTGTGATAAAGACAGTAAAAAATTTAACTGGCAATGTTGATGAGATATTAAAGCGAGAAGAGAGATGAAAAGACGAGCTTACACCTTGCTTGAGCTGATATTTATAGTAGTTATACTAGGTATTTTAAGCACAGTCGCTATACCTAGACTATTTTTTTCTAGAAGCGATGCTACCATCTCAAATGCCAAAACTCAACTTGCCGCTATAAGAAGTGGAATTTCACTAAAATACAATGACAATATCTTGCAAGCAAAGCCAGAATTTCCACAAAAACTAGATGATGGCGATCCAAACAAACTCTTTAAAAATGTTATAAATATACCAATAAAAGATAGCGGTAGCAAAAATGGCTGGCACAGAATAAGCGACGACAAATACACATTTAGACTAGATGGCAAAGTAGCAAATTTCAAATACGACAAAAACACTGGTGATTTTGGTTGCAGTGATGAAAATGAAATTTGCAAATCACTTCAGTAATGCATTATTACATACTCGCATTTTATGGGCTAAATTTAGCCCCACTCACTTATGAAAGCGATAAAAACCTAGAAAAATTTCAAGGCGTAAAGGCTTCTTTAAGAGGCAAAATTCTTACTGCTTTTATCGTAAAAGAGACTGGCAAACCAGAGTTTAAAACAAGCAAAATTTTAGAAATTCTACCGATTAATCTAGCTTCAATGCAAAGCGAATTGGCAATATTTATCTCAAAATATTACACATGCGAGCTTGGCGTCAGTCTAAATTTATTTGAACCAAATGACACTATTGCAGTAGATCAAATTTATGAAAATCAAAATTTTAATGTGACACCCAAACTAAGCGAAAAACAGCAAGAGGCTTTGGATTTTATAAATAAACGTAAAATTTCACTCATCTTTGGCGACACTGGAAGCGGAAAAAGCGAGATTTACATAGCTAAGATCAGAGAAATTTTAAACGCAGGCAGCCAAGCGCTATTTTTAATGCCTGAAATTTCACTCACGCCACAAATGCAAAAACGCCTTGAGAGCTTCTTTGGAGAGGCAGTGGCTGTTTGGCACTCAAAGATCACATCAAAGAAAAAAGAGCAAATTTTAAAAGATATAAAAAGTGGCAAAGTTAGGCTCATTGCAGGTGCAAGATCTGCTTTATTTTTACCACTTGAGAGGCTAAAACTCATCATTATCGACGAAGAACATGATGATAGCTACAAAAATACAGGTTCAAAACCACACTACAACGCAAGAGATCTTGCCCTCTTTCTAACTGGTAAATTTGACCTGCAAGTAGTACTTGGAAGCGCCACACCAAGCCTTACTAGCTTTTACAAACAAGAACATTTTCGCCTAAAAGGGACATTTTTTGACTCACAAAAGAGCTATATATTTGACGAGAGTGAAACTGGAATTAGTGAAATTTTAAAAGACGAAATTTCAAAAACACTCGCGAATAAAAAGCAAGCTGTCATCTGCTTGCCAACAAGGGCAAATTTTAAATATCTAGTCTGCAAAAACTGCGGTGAAACGTTAAAGTGCCCATTTTGTAGTATCGGCATGAGCTATTACAAAAAACAAAGCGTGCTAAAGTGTCAATACTGCGAGCATAAAATGGCAGTGCCAAAGACCTGCCATCAGTGCGGTAGCGAGATGATAGAGGCTAAAAAGATCGGTACTAGTGAGCTACTTGAGCAGCTACAAGCTGAGTTTGCAAACGCTAGGATCACTAAATTTGATAGGGATGAAATAACGACGCAAAACAAGCTCGTAAAGGCTTTAAAAGAATTTAACGACGGTAAGATAGATATCTTACTTGGTACGCAAATGCTAAGCAAAGGGCATGATTATCACAACGTAGAGCTTGCTGTCATCATGGGATTTGACGAGCTTTTAAATTTTCCTGATTATAAAGCCAGAGAGCGAACACTCGCCCTTGCCATGCAAGTAGCCGGAAGAGCTGGTAGAAACGGGGTTGGTAGAGTTATCATTCAAAGCAAACAAAGAGAATTTTTTGAAAACTATATTAGCGATTATGACGCATTTTTAAAAGATGAGATTGGCTACCGAGAGGGGCTTTATCCGCCATTTACCAGGCTTCTTCGCATTATCATCTCACATAAAGATGAACACATAGTAAAAAATACAATGAATGAATTTGTGCAAAGAATAGAACCTTTAAGAAGCGATGAGCTTGAGATCATAGGATACGGAAAGTGTCAGATAGAGTATCTTGGAAGCAAATTTAGATATGAAATTTTACTCCGCTCAAACTCTCATATACCTCTTTTAAAAGCTGCAAACCTCTGCAAAAGCGAACTTAGCGATATCGATATTGATCCGGTCAATTTTAGTTAAAAATGCTAGTCTAAAAACTATCCAACAAAAACATGGTAAATTTTAAAATAGATAATAGAGAAACCTAAGGCTTATGAAAGCATTATGAAATTTGATAAGTTGGCTATAAAGAGTAAGTAAAATTTTAGAAACTACATCCAATAAAAATACTAATTTTTATAAACTATTAAAAATAAATTTTCAAGCCTTTTAAAAGCCATTTTTCTTTATAATCCCCAATAAAAATTTAAAGGCAAAATTTTGCAACGATACCCAACAAAACAGATAAAAATTCGCAATGTTTTAATAGGCGGTGACGCACCAATATCCGTGCAGTCGATGACCTTTTCAAAGACAAAAGACATAAAAGGCACGTTAGAGCAGATACAGCGGCTTTATTTTGCAGGCTGTGATATCGTGCGCTGCGCAGTTTTTGATAAAGAGGACGCCAGCGCACTAAAACAGATCGTTGCGGGCTCCCCAATACCAGTCGTTGCAGACATACATTTTAACCACACTTATGCCTTAATCGTTAGCGAATTTGTCGATGCTATCCGCATAAATCCCGGCAACATAGGCTCAGCTAAAAACATAAAAGCAGTCGTTGATGCCTGCAAGCAGAGAAATCTGCCTATCCGCATAGGCGTAAATTCTGGCTCGCTTGAAAAGCAGTTTGAAGATCGCTACGGCCGCACGGTGGAGGCTATGGTGGAGAGTGCGATGTATAACATCAAGCTTCTTGAGGATTTTGACTTTACAGACATTAAAATTTCGCTTAAATCAAGCGACGTCGAGCGTACTATGCAAGCTTATAGGGCGCTTCGCCCAAAGACAAACTATCCATTTCACCTTGGTGTTACTGAGGCAGGTACAACATTTCATGCGACTATCAAGTCCGCGATCGCTCTTGGTGGGTTACTACTTGATGGCATTGGCGATACGATGAGAGTTAGCATTACAGGCGAGCTTGAAGAGGAGATCAAAGTCGCAAAGGCGATCTTAAAAGATAGCGGGCGACAAAAAGAGGGGTTAAATATCATCTCGTGCCCAACCTGCGGGCGTTTACAAGCTGATCTAATGGCAGCAGTAAAGCTCGTAGAAGAAAAAACAAAAGGTATAAAAGAGCCGTTAAACGTCTCGGTCATGGGCTGCGTGGTAAATGCTATCGGCGAGGCAAAAGGCGCAGATGTCGCCATAGCATTTGGCAAAGGCAATGGCATGATCATGCGTCACGGCGAAGTGGTCGCAAGACTGCCTGAGAGCGAGCTTGTAGATAGATTTTTACAAGAGATCGACGATGAGATAAAAAGTAGAGACTAAAGGAAAAAGTTGTGGCAAAGCAAAGAGTTAACGAGATAGAATTTACCAACCTTTACGACATTGATATGGAGCGAGCTATACTAAGCTCCATTTTGCAAAACAACGATATTTTAGGTGAAATTTTTGACATTGTTAAGGCAAAGGATTTTTATCTAAAAGGGCATTCGCAAATATACGATGCAATGGTAGCCTGCCTAAATAGTGATGATCCCATAACTATGCCATTTTTAAAAAATAGACTTGGTGAAAAATACGACGAAGAGCTAATACTAGATATTTTGGGCACAAATTCCCTAATAGACATTCAAAAATACGCAAACGAACTAAGAGAAAAATCTATAAAACGAAGTCTTGTAAAGATCGCTCACAATATACCAAGCAAAGTAAATGAAGATAAGCCAAGCCGCGATATGGTCGATGATCTTAGCCAGGAATTTTACTCTTTGATAGAAGGTGGAAGCACTGGAGTTATAAAAGAAGGCAAAGAGATTATCATGAAAATGATGGATCACATTAATGCTCAAGCCTTGCTTGGTGAAAAAGATATCGTTGGACTTGATACTGGATTTAAGAAGCTAAATGAGATGATAAAGGGCTTTAAGAATGGAGACCTCATCATCGTCGCAGCTCGTCCAGGCATGGGAAAAACGACACTTTGTTTAAATTTTATGAGTCAGGTTCTAAAAAATAATGCTGGAGTTGTTTTCTTCTCGCTTGAAATGCCAGCTGAGCAGATAATGATGAGAATGCTGGCAAGCAAGACCTCTATCCCGCTTCAAGACATAATGACTGCTAAGATGGATGATGAAGCGTTGGCTAGATTTAGTGATGCTTGCGAGGAGTTTGCGGCTAGCAAGCTTTTTGTGCATGATAGTGGCTATGTAAATATCCATCAAGTAAGAACGCAAATGCGAAAATTAAAGGCCATGCATCCTGAAATTTCACTTTGTGTGATCGATTACATCGGTCTTATGATGAGTACAAATAACTACGCTGATCGTCACGTCCAAATAGCTGAAATTTCTCGTGGGTTAAAGCTTTTGGCACGTGAGCTAGATATGCCAATCATCGCCCTTTCTCAGCTAAACAGAAGCCTAGAATCTCGCGCAAATAAACGCCCTATGCTAAGCGATCTAAGAGAGTCAGGTGCGATCGAGCAAGATGCTGACATCATTCTTTTTGTCTATAGAGATGAGTTTTATCTAGAACAAGAAGAAAAAGAGAAAGAAAAACGCGCAAGTGCCGAGGGCAAAGAGTATAAAAGCAATCACGTCTTTAATAAGCTTCAAGAAAAGGCCGAGATCATCGTTGGCAAAAACAGAAATGGTGAAACTGGCTCAGTTGATGTGCTCTTTCAAAAGCAACACTCAAGGTTTGAAGATATGTCTGTCATGCCCGTATCTGATGTTTCATTTGAAGGCTGATGCGTTTTAAAGCTTTAAAAAATAAAGAAATTTTTACTATATTTTGTCTGTTTTGCCTTTGCATTTTTTCTATAAATTTGGCTATTAGCTATCATAAATATCAAATTTTTATGGACAAAGGCGAACAAGAGCTAACAGCAACCGTGATTTCTAGCTACGAAAAGCTTGGGGATGACGGCAAGAAAAGGCAAATTTTAAAGCTTAAGACTGATGAGTTTTCATTTTATACGCTTGGAGCTAAAACAGATGACTTTAAAGCTGGAGATAATATATTTCTAAGTGTCATAAATTTAGACGTTAGTTTTAAAGACTATCTTGCTTCCTCCTTTTATATGCCTAGCTTTTCACGCGAAAAACTGCCACAAAAAGCCACGCAAAATATCAACCAAAAACTACAATCACTAATCTACGCCCAGCATGAAAATAGCAAAATTTCACAACTCTACTCGGCTCTATTTTTAGGCACAAGCATTGACGCAGAGTTAAGAGATGACGTCTCGCACCTTGGTATAGCGCATCTTATAGCCATAAGTGGCTATCATTTAGGTTTCATAAGTGCGGTTATATTTTTTGTATTTAGGCCGCTTTTAAAATTTTTATATGCGAGATTTTTACCTTTTAGAAACTACAACTTTGATCTAGCCATTGTCGTTTTTATAGTCTTGTCATTTTACTTTTTTATAATAGGCTTTATACCAAGCTTTTTGCGAGCGTTCTTAATGAGCATTTTAGGATTTTATTGCACGTTAAAAGGTGCCAAAATTTTAAACTTCAAAATACTTTTTATAGTAGCGCTTGTTAGCATATCGCTCTTTCCGCAGCTACTTTTTAGCGTAGGTTTTTACTTTTCACTTATGGGCGTTTTTTACATATTTTTATATTTTAAACACTTAAAAGATAAATTTTCACCCTTCATCCATCTTATACTTTTAAATTTATATGTTTGCTTTGCAATGGAAATTTGCGTGCTTTATTTCTTTCCGCTCATTAGCTTACAGCAGCTTAGCGTCCTTGCTATCAACTACATCTTTAGCGTTTTTTATCCATTAAGTGCTGCACTTCATATCGCTTCGTATGGCGACATCTTTGATGAATTGCTAAATAATGTTTTAAATTTTAGACTAAGCTCAACTAAAATTTTCGTACCAGCCATTATTTTTATCTTTTATAATATTGCTTCACTTCTAGCTATAAAATTTAGATCAATATTCTACATTTTGCCGCTGCTTGGGCTTTTATGCTTCGCTATTGCTAGCTATAAAATTTACGCCTAAGCGATCTTCATACCATAAAATTTCATTATCTTGTTGTGAATTATCAAAGATATATACATTATAACAGCGCCTAAAATTAGCCTAGTTAAGTCTGTATCCTTTTGCCAAAAGACTAAATTTACGATTATGGCAGCTGGAATGAGAGCGTTATTCATGATGGCAAGCACGCCACTATCGACCTCGCAAGCACCTTTGTTCCACATAAAATACCCTAGCCCACTAGCGACCACTCCAAGCCAGAGAAGCACTAAAATTTGCGTTGAAGTAAGAGAAAATTTGGCTGGATTGCCAAGAGTAAGAAGCGCAACGACAGCTACAAAAAATGCACCAAAGTGAAAGTAACCAAAGACATTTTTTTGATCCACGTCAAATTTTTCTAAAAGTGCCTTATATGCACTCTGCCCTGCTCCAAAGCAGATATTTGCCGCTTGCACTAGCAAAAAGCCTTTTAGTACACCATCATTTATAGCGCCGTATTTTATAACCAAAGCTCCAAAAACTGCAACGCCAACGCTAAATAGGTAAAGTGGCCTAAATTTAAAGCTAAATGCGTCGTAGATGAGCGTCACATAAAACGGCGTAAAAATGGTAAAAAGTGCGACTTCTGGCACGCTTAGATACAAAAATGAATTGTAATAAAATAGATACATAAGCCCTATTTGCACCGCTCCGATCGCCATGATGCCAAATGCTAGCTTTGGGCTGATGCCACGAAATTTTGTAAATGGTAAAAAGACTAAGCTCGCAAGCGCAACCCGAATAAAAACAGCCAAATAACTATCAACCTTGCCAGCTAAAAACTCACCTATCAAACTAAAGCTAAACGCCCACAAAATGGTTACAAAAATCAGTTTATTCAATTATCACCTCATTTATTTTTCTTGCACATTCAAAAAAGTACTCAAGTTTATTTAGCTCAAGTAAATCGCCATCAAGTATGAAATTTGCCCTATCGCTAAAATTTTTCTCACTCACAAATAAAAATTCTTCATATTTTATCTCGCCATCAAGATAGCCACTTAGCAGATCAATAAAATCACTATCAAGCTTATCTTGCTTCAAATCTTGCAAATTTAACTTTGCGCTTAAGCCTTTGATCGTACTTTCTAGCTCTTTTAGGCGAGTGATTATCCTATTTTCCTCATCGCTTAGATCAAGTGCCGCCTTTTGCTCTTCAATGCGCTTAACTTGACTTTGTTTGCTAAGACTTAAGCTATCAGGTAGCTTCCACTCAAACTCCACTCTAGGCCTGTTCGCATCAGCGTAAGCGCCTATCATCTGCGAAGTCGTCCTCTCACCTTTTTTAAAGCTGTTATTATTCACACTTTGCGTATCTTTTAAGTAAATTTTTGGAGCAAATTTACTCTTTTGCTTCTCATTTTCTTGCTCTTTTATAAATTTTTCTTGCTCCATCGCCCCAAGTTTTGCGCTTATATCATCTTTACTAAAATCAGGCATCATTATCTTTGAGCCAGCGTTAAAGCCGATCTCGCCGTTTGAGAGCAAATTTATCCTTGAGTTTAGCTCAGCTAGCTTAAGCCCAAGCTCGTCAAGCTCAGCTCTTTTTTTACTAAGAGTAAAATTTATCGCATCAAACTCAGCTTTATTTATCTCGCCATACTCAAACCAAAACTCATTTTCAGCCGCAGCCTTGGCAAAGCTATCAACAAATTTTGTCTCTAAATTTATAAGAGAATTTAGTGCAATGGCGTTGAAATAGACCTTTGCGACCTGAAAAGCAGTGAGATTCATCAGCTCTTCATCTTTGTAAATTTTCTCCACGCCCTTGTGGTCTAAAATTTTATCAGCAGCCTCGCTCGCACCGCCATCAAAGATAAGATACTCGACCTTTGCCGTGATCGATCCCGCCTTTGTCATATATCCGCCCTTTATCTCGTCAGGCACAAAGGTATATCTGCCATCAAGGGATAAATTTAGCTTTTTACTCTTATTTTTATTTATATATTCATTTTTATTAAATTCTTTCAAACTCTCAAGTCTCGCACTTTGCGCTAGAGCGATGATCTCTAGTAAATTTCCAGCCCAAAGAGGCAAGGCAAAGAGCAAAACTGTTAAAATTTTCTTCAAATTCTCTCCCTTTCATAAAATTTTCTTATAAATTTATCAAGATTATAGACCCATGCAAAAAGCACTGGCACGACAAGCAAGCTTAGCAAAGTCGAGCTAATGAGCCCAAAGATGATGCTTATAGCCATAGGCGAGTTGGCCTCATAGCCAGCACCCCTGCTAAGAGCAAGAGGCAGCATGGCAAATATCATCGCAAAAGTGGTCATCAAAACAGCCCTTAGACGCTTTTTAGCAGCCATTTTCACAGCTTCGTTTGCCTCTATGCCGCTATTTGCAAAGTGGTTTGCAAAATCAACCACCAAAATGGCGTTTTTACCGACCATGCCAAAGAGCAAGATGACACCGACCATGACAAATAGGCTAAATGGATTGCCGCTTATAAAAAGTCCGATCACCACGCCACAAAAGGCAAGCGGCATGGCTAGCATGATGAGAAATGGCAGCAAAAAGCTCTCATAAAGTGCGGCTAGCACCATGTAAATAAGCACTGCGCTCGCACTTACTGTAAAGATAAAAGAAGCGTTTGTATCGTCCATGAGCTCGACAAATCCAAGAAATTTATACTTGAAATTTGCTGGCAAAATTTCATCAAGCTTCTTTGAAATTTCACTTGCCACGCTATTTAGCGGAGCATTATTTTTGGTATTTGCTAAAAATTTTATCTCATCGGCTCTATTAAACCTTGAAATACTAGCTGGCTTTTGCTCAAAACTAATCGTCGCTACATCGCCAAGTGTGACAAAAAAGCCCTCTTTGCTTCTTATCTTGGTCTTTAAGATATCATTTGTATCGCTTCTAAATTTATCATCAAGGCGCATGTAAAGCTCATACTCTTTGCCATTTTCGTTTTCAAAAACAGAGACCTCATTCTGGCTAAATGCGCTATAAACGGCGCTTGCAACGCTAGCTTTGTCTAAATTTAGCCTCTTAGCCTTATCTTCATCGATAGAGATTTGCACGCGTTTTAGCAGATCTTCTTCGGGCGAATTTACATCCGTTGCGTCATTTATCTCTTTTAGCATCTTGCTGATTTTTGGTACAAATTTCTCTAACTCTTTGCCATTTTCAGATGTGATAGTAAGCTTAACTGGCTGCACATCGCCACCTTCAACCACTGGCAGATCAGCTACTATAACGCTCATATCATCACTTTTTAGCTTGTCACGAAACCTTTGCATGATAGCGTTTTGCCGCTCATGATTAGCTCTATCTTTTAGCTCTTTTAGCCTAACGTAAGCTTTTACAAGATAAGGCTGCTTGGCGTCTGTGTAGCCAAGGATGAAGTAGGCGTAAGAGACCTGAGGATCGGCGTTTATGAGTGAAATTTTATCTTTTAGCCTCTCTTTGCTAGCTTGCAGGCTAAGCGAAGGATCGAGCTTAAAGTAGATATTAAACTCCGAGTTATCCTCGCTTGGCATGAAGTCACCGCCTACAAATTTAGCCAGTCCAAACGAGCAAACAACGACCGCAATCGTTATAGCTAAAAATATGAGCTTAAATTTAAGCGCTAAGGTCAAAAGCTTCTCATAGCCATTTTCAAGCGCCTCAAAAAAGGGCTCACTCTTTTGAAAAAAGCTGCTTTGTTTGGCATTTACAAACCTAGCACTAAGTGTCGGCACAAGAAAGATACTCACAAAAAACGAGATGACGATGCCAGCTGCCACGCTCATCGCAAAGGAGTTAAAGTACTTGCCAACGATGCCGCTCATAAAAGCTATTGGCACAAAGACGCAAAGCAGCACGAGCGAGATCGCAAAGACGCTAAATGCTATCTCTTTTATGCCTGCAAAGCTTGCTTTTAGGGCATTTGGCTCATCTTTTAGCTTGCTAGCGATATTTTCAGTGACAACTATCGCATCATCGATGAAAATTCCAATACCTAGTGTGAGCGCTATGAGGCTTAGGCGGTTGATGTCGTATCCTAGGGCATTTATGATGAAAAACGTCGCTACGATACTAGTTGGTATCGCTACGACTGAGATGATGGTGATCGAGAAATTTCTTAAAAATAGATATACGATCACGATGGTTAGCAAGACGCCAAGGATCATATCAAAGGCGGTTTGATCGATGTGCTTTTGTATCACTTCGCTCTTATCATAAGCTATTTTTACGTCGTATTCGCTACCAAGTAGGCTTTTAAACTGATCTAGCTTTGACTTAGCTAGAGCGATCACGGTTAGAGCGTTTGCGTCTGGGGCTAGCTCAAGACCAAGTAAAACGCCACTTTTTTTATCCATTATCGCTGCTTCATTTGCGTCTTTGTAAGCAAGATCAACGCTTGCGATATCTTTTAAAAAGACCCCTTGTTTGATCGTTAAATTTCTTATCTCATCTACGCTTTTGGCGCTGAAATTTGACTTGATCGCCATTTGGATTTGTTCATTTTCTATCTTGCCAAGCGGCGCTTTTAAATTTTCAACCTTTATCAAATTTGCCACTTCGTTTGCACTAAGGGCGTTTTTATCAAGCTTAAATCTATCAAGTAAAATTTTCACCGCTGGCTCTAAAAAGCCATTTGTCTTGACCTTTGAAACGCCGCTAATGCGCTCCAAAAACGGCTTTGCCACGTCATCGATCTCTTGCATGAGCTTAGTTTCATTACCATCAAGTCTTGTGATAAAAAGGCTAAATACAGATGATGAGAGCCCATTTAGCTTTTCTATCTCGTAGTTTGCGTTTAACCTTACCTTTTGCATCTTGTCACGGACGTCATTTGTTGCACCCTCTAAGTCTTTATTTAGTTCAAATTCGATGCTAACCACACTTAGGTTATCAAAGCTTGTTGAGTAAATTTTCTTGATACCTTCAATGCTTGAAATTTCATCTTCGATCTTTTGCGTGATCTTAGTTTTTATATAGTTCATATCACCGTTTGCGTAAGTCGTGATCTTAACGATTGGGATATTTACTTGTGGATATAAATTTACATTCATCGTCTTTAGAGAATAAATTCCAAAGACAATAAGGCTTAAAAAAACCATTAATGTAGTTATAGGGCGGTTGATAGCTGTTTTTATCATTTTATTTTACTAACTAGCACTCTGCCTTGACCAAACATGCCAGGTTTTAGCCCGCTGTCATAAGCCTGGGCGTAAAATTTTCTAGTCTCTCGCTTGATCTCTGGATAGATAAGCGCGATTTTTACCTCTTTTTCATCGCTTGCTGCGTCAAGTTTAAATTTAAATGTATCGCCAACTTTTACTAAATTTGCGTATTTTTCATCGATTGCTATTAAAATCTTTACCTCATTTGAATTTAAAACAAAAGCTGGACTAAGCGGTGAAACACCCTCTCCAAGCTCAATGTTTTTACTAGCGATAACGCCATCAAAAGGAGCTTTTAAAAGAGCTTTTTTAAGGCGATCTTGCGCATTTAAAATGGCGATTTGTGCACTTTGAACCCGAAGTATCGCTTCGTCAAATTTATACTTTACTTCGTCGAATTCTTGCTTTGAAGTGACTTCCCTTACTTGAGTAAATTTGTTTAAAGTATTTTTTGCAAATTCACTAGCATTTTTTGCAAGCTCAAGATCATTTTTTGCCTTTTTAAGAGCGATCTCTAGGCTTGTTTGATCAAGACTAGCTAAAACGTCACCCTTTTTAACGTGGCTTGAGACATCTACAAAAATTTTATCCACCTTGCCGCTGCTCTCAAATGCAAGCTTTGAGCTTTGCTTGGCATAGACTTCAAAATCAGCAAAAATTTCCTCCCCTGCAAATGAAAAAATACAAAATATCATTAAAATTATCAGCTTTTTCAATCTTTAATCCTCTCCAAAATCGGCTCGCCATTTTCAAAAAAGAACTCCACTTTTTTGATCTCGAGCTCATCCTTTGCGCTCTCAAAAAGACTAATGGCATCAAATTTTTGAGAGAGTGCCTCAAGCAGGTCGCTATATCCCAAAAGCCCAGAGTTATACTTCTCATAGCTAGCTTTTAATGCCAAATCGCTTGCTTTTACATATTCGTTTAGTGAAGCGATTTTTGAAGTAAGCACCACGATTTCACTTTGCAAATTTTTAAGCCTTGTCTCGTTTTCACGCTTTTTATACTCCAAATTTAGCCTTGCCTCATCAAGCGCGATCTTTTGGGCCTGACTCATCTTGCTAGTGGCGAAAAAATCAAAAATTTTCCATTTAAAAGCGATACCAAATTTATTGCCATGAGTATCTTCTTTTAAGTATTTATCCACGTATGAGCGGTAAGAACTAAATCTGCCTAGATCGATATCGTAATTATTTTTATAAAATCCATATGTGTCATAAAGCAAAATTTGAGGCAAAAAACCAGCTCTTGTCTCGCTAAGCTTGGCCTCACCTAAAAATATATCTTGGCTTAGTCTATCAAGCTCAGCATTCTTTGAAGCTAAATTTGAGCTAATATCAGCCATCTTTGCTCCAGCTACTGGCAAAATTTTCTCACCAGTCAGCAAATTTATCTCATTTAAGATTTGCTCCATTTTGTTTTTGTATTCAAGCTGCGTACTATTAGCTAAGTAATATTTAGCCCTTACATTTTCAAGCTCATCTTTTGCGGCAAGCCCTGCAATGTTTGCCTTTTCAAGCTTATCTAAAACACCTTTTAAAAAATTTGTCTGAGCCTGTTTGGCTGTGATTATATTTTCAAGTGCAGCTGCGTTAAAGTATAAATTTACGGCCTTAAGTGCAAGGTAGTTTTTAGCTTCATCACTAGCGATGGCGGCTTTGTTTTTTAAAAGCTGGTTCGTCTTTAGCCTAGCCTCTCTCGCTCCGCCGTCATAAAGCAAAAAATCTATCCTAGCTAGCACACCGGCTGACTCTTTAGCGACTACACTTGGAAAAGTGCTTGCATTTTTGCCATATGAGCCCTCTAGGCTAAGACTTGGCATATATGAGCTTAATGTGGCTTCATCGTTTAAATTTGCTCTTTTTAGCTCAAGCTCTTTGATCTTTGAAATTTCATTTTGCGTTGCCTTGTTTGCGATCACGCTTAAATTTGAACCAAGCAAAAATACCGGCAAAAAAATGAATAAAAATTTTTTCATTAGTGAAAGCTTTTTACGAGATTTCCTATTAGTAAATTCCAGCCATCAACAAGCACGAATATGAGCAGTTTAAATGGCAGTGAGATCATTACAGGAGGAAGCATCATCATACCCATGGCCATCAGTACTGAGCTTACGACCATGTCGATGACAAGAAATGGCAAATAGAGCAAAAACGCTATCTCAAAAGATGTCTTTAGCTCACTTATTATAAAAGCTGACATTGCAATACTTAGCGGTATCTCTTCGATATTTGCTGGATTTTGTAAATTTCTAATCCTAAAAAAAAGTGCAAGGTCTTTTTCTCTTGTGTTTTTTACCATAAATTCTTTAAATGGCTTTAAGCTTTTATCAAGCATCTCTTCATAGCCTATCTGCTCAGCTATATAAGGCTTTATGCCATCGTTATAGCTTCTTTGCCCAACTGGCTCCATGATAAAAAATGTAAGAACCATCGCAAGCGAGATGAGTACTGTTGAAGGAGGAACTTGCTGCGTACCCATCGCTTGGCGTAAAAATGAAAATACGATAACAAGCCTTAAAAAACTTGTCATCATAAAAATGAGCGAAGGAGCGAGTGCAAGTGCGGTGAGAATTAGTAAAACATTTAAAGAATTTACAAGCTGCTCGGCATTTGTTGGAGAATTTAGACTTAAATTTATAGTTGGTAGCGCAGGATCAGCTCCAAAAACCGTGCAAAGTAAAACCGCTAAACCAAGCAGTACCTTCACGACTAATTCCTCATATCAAGGATACTTTTCTTAGTAGCCTCTTTATTTTTTGGCTCAAGCGATATGAAGTGAATTTCTACTCTATTGTTCTTGGCTCTGCCATCTTCTGTGCTGTTACTAGCGATCGGATCAAACGAAGCTTTGCCAGAAGCTATTATTCTATTTTGTGGCACGCCATCGTTGATTAGCTCTTCAACCACGCTTAAAGCCCTTGCAGTTGAGAGCTGCCAGTTATTTTTATAAGCTGAGTCTTTGCTTGGTTCTATATTATCTGTATGACCGATGATATCGGCTTTTACATCATTAGGCATTTTCGCTACAATCATGCCTATTCGTTTTAAAAATAGCTTCGCATCTTCACCAGAAATTTCAGCACTATCTTTCTCAAAAAGCATAGCCGCTGGAAGCCTTACGATAAAGCCATCCTCGCTCTCTTCCATAGTGATCTCAGGTGCTCCGCTAGCAGCTAGTAACTCATTTATCTTTTTAACATTCATATTTAGCTCACTTTGTGAGCCCTTTTGCTTGCTTATCTTTTTTGCACGAGTATTTTCTGGATCTGTCTCTTTTTCTATCTGATTTTCAGGTCTAGCGCCACCTTCAAGCACACTTAAAGCACCAGCTAGTGAGCCAACAGCAGCCTCCATCTTTTTAGCATCCATTGTCGCCATAGAAAGCAATAAAACGAAAAAACAAAGCAAAAGTGACATGAGGTCACCAAAAGCAGCTAGCCACTCAGGCATACATTTTGGACACTCTTCTGGTTTTATTAACTTACCCATTATTCAAACTGACTTTTTCTATCTTTTGGTGGTAAAAATGCTAAGAGTTTAGCTTCAAGCGTTCTTGGATTATCGCCTGCTTGTATCGACATGATTCCCTCAAGTACGACTTGTTTTTCAAGTGCTTCATCAGCATCGCGAATAGAGAGGATGTTTGCCACAGGCGCACCTATGATATTACCTATCATCGCACCATAAAGCGTCGTAAGCAAGGCAACCGCCATTGATGGGCCAATCGCACTAGGATCTGACATGTTAAGAAGCATCGCAACAAGACCAATGAGCGTTCCTATCATACCCATAGCACCCGCAAAACCGCCAATTTGCTCAAAAATTTTAATATTATTTGAATGTCTTGTACTAGTTTGATCGATATCGATCTCCAAAAGCGCTCTGATCGCATCTGGCTCATTGCCATCGACTGCCATTGAAAGGCCTCTTTTTAAAAACTGATTTGTCTCATTATTTACTTCGCTTTCAAGCGATAAGATACCATCACGTCTAGCTTTAGTTGAATAATCGACTATTTTTTTTATAGTCTCAGGTAAATTTACTACGACTGATGGCTTAACAGCAATGCCATAAAATTTACCAATACCTTTAAGCGTCTCCATCTTGAAGCCAACCATCATAACGCCGATAGTACCACCAAAAACGATCATTATCGAAGGTACGTCGATATATGGTCCTATACCAACGCCAATTGCCATTGATCCAAACAAAAGCACCAGGGTCAAAACCCAGCCGACGACGGTTCCTAAATCCATTTAAGCTCACTTTATTTATAAATTCTTAAGAATTGCTATTTTATTAGCTTTTTGTTGAAACAATCGTTAAATTAAAAAAATTGTTTGCCATTTTTTGATACAATCTGCGAAATTTTTAACGTTAAAAGGCTTAAAAATGAACAATACTTCAATCATAATTTTAGCAGCTGGTCTTGGCACAAGAATGAAATCAAAACGTCCAAAAGTATTATTTGAACTTTGTGGTGAGCCGATGATAATTCACATCTTAAAACAAGCCTATGCCATCACAAATGATGTTAGTGTCGTGCTTCATTACGAAAAAGAGTTAATTAGCAAAAAGATAAAAGAAATTTTTCCTCAAACTAAAATTTTTGAGCAAGATCTAGCAAATTTCCCAGGCACAGCTGGCGCGATAAAAGGCGTAAATTTAAGTGGCGAAAAGGTGCTTGTCACTTGCGGCGACATGCCACTTGTTAGATCAACTGACCTTATGCGTCTAGCAAATGCCGAAGCAGACGTAGTTATGAGCTCATTTGAAGCGGCAAATCCTTTTGGCTACGGCAGAGTTATCATAAAAAACGGCAAAGTTGAGGCCATCATCGAGCAAAAAGATGCGAGCGAAGCGCAGCTTGCCATAAAAAGCGTAAATGCTGGCTGCTACTGCTTTAAACGCGAGGCATTAGAGCAAATTTTACCGCTCATAAGCAACCAAAACGCACAAAAAGAGTACTACCTAACTGACGCCATAAAAATAGCAAATGAAAAGGGTTTAAAGTGCGTTGCAGTGAATGTTAGCGAGCAAAATTTTATGGGCATAAATGATAAATTTCAGCTTAGCATCGCTGAAAAAATAATGCAAGATGAGATCAAGCAAAATTTGATGAAAGCTGGCGTTTTGATGCGCATGCCTGAGAGCATTTTCATAGACAGCAGGGCTAAATTTGAAGGCGAGTGCGTGCTCGAAGAAAACGTAAGCATCCTTGGCGAGTGCGTCATCACAGAGAGCATCATCAAAAGCTCATCGGTGATAGAAAACAGCGTCATCAAAAACTCAGACATCGGCCCACTAGCTCACATTAGGCCAAATTCCGAAATTTCTGACACACATATAGGAAATTTTGTCGAGGTAAAAAAAGGCGTTCTTAACGGCGTAAAAGCTGGACATTTGAGCTATCTTGGCGACTGCGAGATAGAAAGTGGCACAAACATCGGTTGTGGCACGATCACGTGCAACTACGACGGCAAAGCAAAATACAAAACCAAAATCGGCAAAAACGTCTTTATTGGCTCAGATACACAGCTGGTCGCCCCTGTAAATATCGCTGATAACGTCATCATTGCAGCAGGAAGCACCATCACAAAAGACGTTGAAAGCGGTGCGCTAGCGATTAGCAGAGCTCGTCAAGAGAACAAAAGTGGCTTCTTTGAGAAATTCTTTGGCAAAGACGATGTTAAAAAATAAGAAAATTTTACTAGCAGTTTGCGGCAGCATCGCCTTTTATAAGGCATTCGAAATTTTATCGCTGCTTAAAAAGAAAGGCGCTGATGTTTACGTGGCTTTAAGTGACGGAGCGCTTGAATTTTGCAGCGTAAGCGGCTTTGAAGCGTTAAGCGAGCATAAAATTTTAAGCTCACAAACGCAAAACTGGCAAGACGGCGTAAATCACATAGCCTACTCTAAAATGGATCTGGTCCTCATCGCACCTGCCTCGGTAAATACGATAAATAAGCTAACAGCTGGCATCTGTGACGATGTCTTTATGCAAACACTAATCGCCGCCTCGCACGTGCCTTTAGTCGTTGCCCCTGCTGCAAATAATAATATGATCGAGCACTTTTCTACACAAAATTCGCTTGAAATTTTAAAGAAAAACGGCGCTTTGGTGGTTGAGCCAGTTCTTAAAACTCTAGCTTGCGGTGATGTTGGCAAGGGTGCTTTAGCAAGCCCTGAGGTGATAGTAGAAGCTGCCGTTAAAAGGCTTAGCAAGCCCATTTTCGCAGGCAAAAAAGTAGTGATAACTGGTGGAGCAACAACTGAAAAGATAGATGATGTGAGAGCCATTACAAATTTCTCAAGCGGAAAGATGGCAAGAGCCTTGGCTAGAGCCTTTTATTACGCCGGTGCGGAGGTAAAACTACTTGCTAGCTTTGAAACTAGTAGCGAGCCATTTGAGATTTTAAAATTTAGCTCAAGCAGTGAGCTTTTAGAGCTTTGTAAGAGCGAGTGTGAGAGTGCAAATTTACTTGTGATGTGTGCTGCAGTAAGCGATTTTGTTCCGACAAAAATTGATGGCAAGATAAAAAAAGAGGACGTTGGCGAAATTTTAAGCTTAAGTCTAAAGAGAAATGTCGATATTTTGCAAAGCTTAAAAGAGTTTAAATGCAAAAAGATCGGCTTTAAGCTTGAAATATCAAGTGAGAGCGCACACAAAAACGCTAGAGCAATGCTAGAGCAAAAGGGGCTTGACGCAGTTTGCCTAAATGTCTTGGGTGAGAAAAATGGCTTTGCAAGCGAGCAAAATGAGGTAAATTTCATCACGAAAAATAGTGAAACTTTGCTGCCGCTTGCCGCAAAAGACGAGATCGCAAGACATATCGTGGAGCTAGCGGCAAATTTATGATAGAGAAAATTTCTCGCATTCAAAAAATAGCAAAAAATGCAAATTCACCGTTAGTAGCTATAAATTCGTCACTTCCGCTTAGTATCTTAGTAAGCCAAAAGATCGGTTTTAACAGATACATTTTAAATTTTGCAAATAGAAATTTAAACACAAAAAGCGTAAAAGAGCTAAATGTGGGCTCTAGATACTGGGGCGAGGTGCATAGTCAGGGCGAAAATATCGTCATAAAAAATTTATACGAAAAGCCAAAAATTTTAGATGAGGACGTTTTGACTGATGGGCTAAATTTGATAGAAAATTTGGTAAAAAACGAGAATTTATCGTGGCTTTACAGCTATTTATTTAAAAACTTAGGCGAAGTTAAAACAAAAGACGAGATGAGAGTGCTAGCGAAAATGCTCTTTGCTCTACAAGAAAATGTCGTGCATATACCATTTATTTATAATGGCATAAACGGCGTTTTTCAGCTAAAAAAAGAGGAGAATGATATAAAATTTTTTTTAATATTTTCAAATTTTGCTCCACTTATTTTTAAATTTAAAGATGAAGCTTTATGCGAGATCACAACTCCATTTAGCAATGTTGCGAGCTTGCTAAAAAGAGAATTTAGTGCCAACATAACAGTGCAAAATGTGAGTGCTCTTTGGAGCAAAAAAGAACAAATTATTGATATAAAAGGCTAAAGATTGAATGAATTAAACCACCTTGCTATTATCATGGATGGAAATGGGCGCTGGGCTAAAAAACGTGGATTTTTGCGGACAAATGGGCACGAAGCCGGAGCAAATGTAGTAAGCGATATGTGCGAATTTTGTATCGATAATGGAGTGAAAATTTTAAGTCTTTACGCGTTTAGTACTGAAAACTGGAAAAGGCCGCAAAAAGAGATCAAATTTTTGATAAATTTGCTTAAGAAATTTCTAATTTTAAAGCGTGCTGATTTTACAAAAAATGATATCAAATTTAATACGATCGGCGATATTTCGCCATTTAGCGATGAGCTAAAAAATGAGATAGAGATCACCAAAAATGCTACAAGAGAGAATAAAAATTTATTATTAAATTTAGCGATAAACTACGGCTCAAAAGATGAGATCATTAGAGCTGTGAAAAAGCTAAATTTAGAAGGCTGCGATATAAACGAAGCAAGCCTGAATGCAGCACTTGATGAGAGTGAGCCGGTGGATCTTCTCATTAGAACTGGCGGCGAGAGCAGGCTTTCAAATTTCATGCTTTGGCAAGCAAGCTACGCGGAGCTATTTTTTACACCAACACTTTGGCCTGACTTTAGTAAGGATGAGCTTGCAAGCATCGTTAGCAAATTTAAAAACATAGAGCGAAGATTTGGCGGAGTTTAGCGAGATAATGGATAATCTAGTCATCTTTTTTGCCCTTTTTGCTTTTGTTTTGGGTATTTGCGTGGGCTCATTTTCAAATGTGCTGATATATCGCTTGCCACGAAATGAAAGTATAAATTTTCCAGCTTCTCATTGCCCAAACTGCGATCATAAGCTAAATTTTTATCACAATATTCCAATTTTTTCATGGATATTTTTAGGCGGCAAATGCGCCTTTTGCAAGCAAAAAATAAGCCTCATATATCCAGTAATCGAGCTAGTTTCTGGGATACTTTTTTTGATCTGTTTTTTTAAAGAATGTAGCGAAATTTTAAGTGTAGAAACATTGCTTTACGCGCTATTTTTAGGGCTTTGTCTTGTTATGTTGTTAGCTCTTAGCGTCATAGATATAAGATATAAAGCTGTGCCAGATCCTCTTCTTTTTGCGGCGCTATTTTTTGCATTTACTTATGCCCTGCTACTTTTTATCTTTAAAGGAAATTTTGCCCAAATTTTAAATTTTTTCCTTTTTGCACTTATCTTTTGGGTGCTTAGATTTGTCGTAAGTTTTGCCATAAAAAAAGAAGCAATGGGTAGTGCAGATATCTTTATAGCAGCGATTATCGGAGCTATTTTACCAGCCAAGCTAGCCCTTGTGGCGATCTATCTTGCAGCACTTTTTACACTTCCAGTCTATGCGGTCGTTCAAAAAAAAGGCTATGAGCTAGCCTTTGTGCCGTTTTTAAGTCTTGGCTTACTTATTACATACGCTTTTAAAGAGCAAATTTTAGAAATTTTAAGGTTTATTTATGAGTAGAGTGAATAGATATCTTTTATTTAATTTCCTAGGGACTTTTGCGTCGCTATTTAGTACGCTTTTTTTGATCATGTCGATCGTATTTTTCATCCAGATCGCGCGCATCACTTCTTACATTGAGATCAGCTTTGGCGAGCTCTTTAAACTCTACTCTTTTATGCTTCCACGCGTGCTACTTTTTGTCGTGCCTATCGCATTTTTTGTATCACTTGCGATGACTCTTTTTAGATTATCAAAAGAGAATGAAAGTATCGTTATTTTTACGCTTGGTGGCTCACCAAATAAGATTGCTAAATTTTTCTTAATATTTTCAGCATTTTTAAGCACCGCTCTACTTGTAATCGCTACCATAATGATACCAATAGCCGCACAGCTAAATGTAAATTTTATTGATTATAAAAAGACTGTTGCAAAGCTAAATTTAAAGCCAACTCAGTTTGGACAAAAATTTTCTGACTGGATGGTCTATGTGGGTAGTGAAATGCAAGATAATAATGGCACTACTTATAAAGATATCGTGATGTTTAATCCTTACATTAAAGACTCCCAACGCTTAATCACTGCAAAAAACGCAAAGATCACTAATACAAATCAAAGCATTGAGCTCTCTTTAGTAGATGGAAAAATGTATGATATAAAAGATGAAATTTATCATCAAAGCAACTTCAAATCTATGAAGATAAGGACTGCCCAAAGTGAAGAGATAAGTGATATAGGAAGTATAAAAGAGTACTGGACGGAGGCAAATAGTAGTGAAAAAAGAAGAAAAGACCTTAGCACATATGTGCTTGTTGCGCTATTTCCACTTGCCAGTACGCTTTTTGCCATAAGCTTTGGCATCGTTACTTATAGATATGAAAAAGGCATGGTTTATGTTGGTACGTTTGGCGTTTTATTTGGGTATTTTACACTCATAATGCTATTTTCATCAAAACCAGCTTTTGCGATCCCGCTCATATTTTTCGTCTTTTTATTGGCAGGAATTTTGCTTTTTAAAGCCAAAATCATACGAAGATACTAATGAAAATCCAACTAATTTATAGCTACGATGGCTCCAAATTCCAAGGCTCGCAAACTCAGCCGCATGAAAATGGCGTAGAAGATGAGCTTTCGCGTGCTCTAGCTCACGTTGGAATATTTGAAAAAATAGTCTCTAGCTCACGTACAGATAAAAAAGTTCATGCGATTAATCAAAGCTCAAGCGTAATTTGTGGCGATCATTTTAAAAATTTAGAGCATCTAAAAGAGCTAATCAACCGCCATGCTCATCCAAATATTCATATAAAACGTATAAATTTAGTTGATGAAAATTTTCAAGCAAGATTTGACGCCGTAGCAAGGTCTTATAGATACATTATAGATCATGAAGAATTTGATGTTTTTAGCTCAAATTATAAAGTCTTTTTGCCAAAATTTGATATCAAAAAAGCAAATGAAATTTTATCTAATTTTGTTGGTGAGCATGATTTTGGCTCCTATATGAAAACAGGAAGTGATACAAAAAGCCCAGTGCGAGAAATTTTTAAGGCATTTTGTTATGAATACAAAAACCAAACTATCATCGTTTTTAAAGCGAATGGCTTTTTACGCGCTCAAGTACGGCTTATGGTTGCAAATCTACTTAAAGCCTTGAGTATAAAAAATGGTGGTGAGCTCATCAATGCTTCACTTAACGGATGTTCCGCTCTAACTCGTATCCCAGCTCCAGCTGAAGGGCTTTATCTAAATAGAGTTTTTTATAAATTTAATTAGATATTTAGAATATTCAATAGTAAGCTTATTTAAAATATTAAATAAAGAATCCTAACCCTCCTTCAAATTTTTAACGCAGTAAATAATAAAGAAAAACTTTTTAAGATCCACTCTGACTCACCTAAAGCCTGCCCGCTCGGTAGCAAGATCGAAGGACTCTTAACCAACCACTTCCTAAAAGCACAAGAAGCTTTAGAGAATAGTTTAAGAAGTATTACTTTACAAGATCTATTAGATGAGCTTATTAATTTATAAAATTTAAAAAGTAGACAAACTAGGTTATAGAATTTAAAAAGCAGGCAGATATATAAAAACCAATCTATTTTATTTATTAGGAACACTATGTGCTCCTAACTATTTTTATGTATCTCTATGTAAGAATTTTTATAAATTTCTAGCTTTTATTACTCTTTACTCTTCTCTTTTTTAGCTTTACTCTTTTTCTCTGCTTTATCTTTTAGGCTTTCTTTCTTATCTTTTATCTCTTTTATACTATCACCTTTAGCACTATCTTTTTTCTCTTTTACTTCATCACTCTTTTTACTTGCTTTTTCTTTTATCTCATCTTTTTTAGATTTTATTTTTGATTTTGTGTCATCTATCTTTGTAGCACCTGATACTGATATATCTGATTTTAAATTTTCAAATGTCTTATCACCTATACCATTTACATTTTTTATATCTTCTATTGAGTTAAATTTATTTGCTTTTCTATACTCTATTATTGCATCTGCCTTTGAAGATCCTATGCCATCTAAACTCATTAACTCTTCTTTTGTGGCGGTGTTTAAATTTATGGCTGCTAGTAATGTAGAAGCTGCTACTAATAGTGAGAATATAATCTTTTTCATTTTTGTCCTTTTTAGGTAAATTTGGGTTTGGAGTCTATCATATTTGGTGTTTTTAGTCAACACTCGTATAAAAGCATAGACTAAAAGATATTTATAAATGTAAAGATATCTAATTATTTAAAAACATAAATAAATTTAAGATTTGATATTTTGTTATAAATTAAGAAATAATATTAGAAGTTGATTGTTTAGATAAAGAAGATTAAAAATTAACAAAGCCCGCAACGACCTACTTTCCCAACATCCCAGTAAGGGAGAGTATCATCAGCCAGGACGAGCTTAGCTTCTTGGTTCGAGATGGAGCAAGGCGTTTCCTCGTCTGTATAGTCACGGGCAGTGTTAAATAAAAGATACATTAGATAAATCTCTTATTTAACACTACGTGTAAAGTTAAAAGTCATAAACAAAGTTTTATAAAAACATATCTTATTAAGTTTTTATCCTTAACAAGGAAGTGATGCTTATTAAAAGATAAGCAGACGAGCTATTAGTACTGGTCAGCTAAAGGACTTTCATCCATTACACACCCAGCCTATCAAACACATAGTCTATATGAGCTCTTAAAAGAAGATTCATCTTGGAGTTGGCTTCCTGCTTAGATGCTTTCAGCAGTTATCACATCCCAACATAGCTACCGAGCGGTGCTCTTGGCAGAACAACTCGTACACCAGTGGTTGGTTCGACCCGGTCCTCTCGTACTAGGGTCAACTCTCCTCAATCTTCTTACGCCCACGGCAGATAGGGACCGAACTGTCTCACGACGTTCTGAACCCAGCTCGCGTACCGCTTTAAATGGCGAACAGCCATACCCTTGGGACCTGC
This sequence comes from Campylobacter concisus, assembly GCF_902460845.1. Classification (NCBI taxonomy): domain Bacteria; kingdom Pseudomonadati; phylum Campylobacterota; class Epsilonproteobacteria; order Campylobacterales; family Campylobacteraceae; genus Campylobacter; species Campylobacter concisus. Next base: position 79,267 of record NZ_CABPVS010000001.1, read on the forward strand.
TCCAGCCCCAGGATGCGATGAGCCGACATCGAGGTGCCAAACCTCCCCGTCGATGTGAGCTCTTGGGGGAGATCAGCCTGTTATCCCCGGGGTACCTTTTATCCTTTGAGCGATGGCCCTTCCACACAGAACCACCGGATCACTAAGACCGACTTTCGTCTCTGCTTGACGTGTATGTCTCGCAGTTAAGCTGGCTTATGCCTTTATACTCTACGAACGATTTCCAACCGTTCTGAGCCAACCTTTGTAAGCCTCCGTTACATTTTGGGAGGCGACCGCCCCAGTCAAACTACCCACCAGACATTGTCCTACTTGAGGATAACTCAAGCTAGTTAGCTATCAGAATAAAAAAGAGTGGTATCTCAACAATGGCTCACCATAAACTGGCGTCTATGGATCAAAGCCTCCCACCTATCCTGCACATTTTTATCCCAATAGCAGTGTCAAGCTGTAGTAAAGGTCCACGGGGTCTTTCCGTCTTGCCGCGGGTAGGAGGAATTTTCACCTCCACTACAATTTCACTGGATCCCTCTTCGAGACAGCTCCCATCTCGTTACGCCATTCATGCAGGTCGATATTTAATCGACAAGGAATTTCGCTACCTTAGGACCGTTATAGTTACGGCCGCCGTTTACTCGGGCTTCGATCAAACGCTTCGCAGAGCTAACGTCATCAATTAACCTTCGAGCACCGGGCAGGCGTCACACCCTATACATCCTCTTACGAGTTAGCAGAGTGCTGTGTTTTTGGTAAACAGTCGGGAGGGACTCTTTGTTGTAACCTTCAATGCTTACGGAGTAAATCCTTCACAAAGTTAGGCACACCTTATACCGAAGATACGGTGCTATTTTGCAGAGTTCCTTGAAGAGAGTTCTTCCACGCGCCTTAGAATACTCATCCCACCCACCTGTGTCGGTTTACGGTACGGGCAACTATAACTAAACTTAGAAACTTTTCTTGGCTCGACAGTATCGGCAATTCGCTATCCATTCCGAAGAACTTCAAACGCCTGTGGGGTCTCGGCTTAAAAAGATCCGGATTTGCCTGGATCTTAACCTACACCTTTCGACTAGCACTACCATCCGCTAGCTTGCTTAACTCTAAGCGTCCTTCCATCGCACATTATAGTTGGCATTGGAATATTAACCAATTTTCCATCGCATACCCCTTTCGGACTTTGCTTAGGACCCGGCTAACCCTACGATGACGAGCATCGCGTAGGAAACCTTGGGTTTACGGCGTTGGGGATTCTCACCCCAATTATCGCTACTCATGCCTGCATGCTCACTTGTATTCGCTCCAGCACTCCTTACCGGTATACCTTCAACGCAAATACAACGCTCTCCTACCACTTAGTAAAACTAAGTCTAAAGCTTCGGTACTCATTTTAGCCCCGTTATATTTTCCGCGCAGAATCACTAGACCAGTGAGCTATTACGCTTTCTTTAAAGGATGGCTGCTTCTAAGCCAACCTCCTGGTTGTTTAAGTAACTCCACATCGTTTTCCACTTAAATGAGATTTAGGGACCTTAGCTGTTAGTCTGGGTTGTTCCCCTCTCGACGACGGATTTTATCACTCGCCGCCTGACTGCCATGATTACACACTAGGTATTCGGAGTTTGATAGGGTTTGGTACATTGGTGTATGCCCTAGCCCATTCAGTGCTCTACCCCCTAGTGTTACTACATGACGCTATACCTAAATATATTTCGGAGAGAACCAGCTATCACGATGTTTGATTGGCCTTTCACCCCTATCCACAAGTCATCCCATAGCTTTTCAACGCTAGCGGGTTCGGTCCTCCACCGGCTCTTACACCGGTTTCAACCTGCTCATGGATAGATCACATCGTTTCGGGTCTGCAACGTCTGACTAAACGCCCTATTAAGACTCGCTTTCGCTACGGCTCCGGGTTTCCTTAACCTTGCCAGACATCACAACTCGCAGGCTCATTATGCAAAAGGCAGTCCATCACCCTGATAAATCATAGGGCTCTGAATGATTGTAAGCAAATGGTTTCAGGTTCTATTTCACTCTGATCACCTCAGTTCTTTTCACCTTTCCCTCACGGTACTTGTGCACTATCGGTCTAGTAGTAGTATTTAGGGTTGGATAGTGGTCTACCCAGCTTCAGACAGAATATCACGTGTTCCGCCCTACTCAGGATACTGCTAAGTAAAACAAAGCTTTCATATACGGGAGTATCACCCTCTATGCTTAATCTTTCCAGATTATTCTATTAGCTAAGTTTAGTCTATATCACAGTCCTACAACCCCGTTAGTAAACTAACGGTTTGCCCTCTTACGCGTTCGCTCGCCGCTACTAGCGTAATCTCTTTTGATTTCTTTTCCTGAGGGTACTAAGATGTTTCAATTCCCCTCGTTCGCTCCATATTAGGTAGTTAAGCTCGCGCTTAACTGGGTTGCCCCATTCAGAAATTCCCGGATCAAAGCCCCTTGACGGCTCCCCGAGACTTATCGCAGCCTGGCACGTCTTTCATCGCCTCTACTAGCCAAGGCATCCACCACTTGCTCTTTGTAGCTTACCTTTTCTATATTAGATTATTCTAATTCGCATCACTTCCTTGTTAAAGATAACTTTATGTTACTATATTTAAATTCTAGCTCTCAAGACGGAAAGCATTGACTACTATTTAGATAAGTTTTAAATCCTAAATAGATTGTGATATCAAACTTTTGCATTAAATGCAAAGAGAATAGAAATTTAAATCTTTAACAAGTCCTGTAAAATTGTTTTTAAAACTTGCTTGTGACTATTAACAATATTAATTAAAAGAACATTTAGACAAAAGTCTAATTAGAAAGTTTAAATTTTTAAGCTCTCTAATTAGACTTAATATAGTTAAACTATTTTATGGTGGAGAATAGCGGGATCGAACCGCTGACCTCCTGCGTGCAAAGCAGGCGCTCTCCCAGCTGAGCTAATTCCCCAATTAAATTCTCTGGTGGGCCTAACAAGACTTGAACTTGTGACCTCACCCTTATCAGGGGTGCACTCTAACCAGCTGAGCTATAGGCCCCTATAGGTCTATCAATCTTTCAAAACTAAACAAGGATGATTGAGAATATCTTTCTTATAGATATCTTGTGAGAGAATATCTATATGTACTCTAGAAAGGAGGTGATCCAACCGCAGGTTCTCCTACGGTTACCTTGTTACGACTTCACCCCAGTCGCTGATTCCACTGTGGACGGTAACTAATTTAGTATTCCGGCTTCGAGTGAAATCAACTCCCATGGTGTGACGGGCGGTGAGTACAAGACCCGGGAACGTATTCACCGTAGCATGGCTGATCTACGATTACTAGCGATTCCGGCTTCATGGAGTCGAGTTGCAGACTCCAATCCGAACTGGGACATATTTTATAGATTTGCTCCATCTCGCGATATTGCTTCTCATTGTATATGCCATTGTAGCACGTGTGTCGCCCCGGACATAAGGGCCATGATGACTTGACGTCGTCCACACCTTCCTCCTCCTTACGAAGGCAGTCTCATTAGAGTGCTCAGCCGAACTGTTAGCAACTAATGACGTGGGTTGCGCTCGTTGCGGGACTTAACCCAACATCTCACGACACGAGCTGACGACAGCCGTGCAGCACCTGTCTTAACATTTCTGCAAGCAGACACTCTTCTATCTCTAGATGATTTGTTAGATATCAAGTCCGGGTAAGGTTCTTCGCGTATCTTCGAATTAAACCACATGCTCCACCGCTTGTGCGGGTCCCCGTCTATTCCTTTGAGTTTTAATCTTGCGACCGTACTCCCCAGGCGGTATACTTAATCCGTTAGGTGCATTACTGCCAAGACTAGCTTAGCAACAACTAGTATACATCGTTTAGGGCGTGGACTACCAGGGTATCTAATCCTGTTTGCTCCCCACGCTTTCACGCATTAGCGTCAGTTGAGTTCCAGCAGATCGCCTTCGCAATGGGTATTCCTGGTGATCTCTACGGATTTTACCCCTACACCACCAATTCCATCTGCCTCTCCCTCACTCTAGATTACCAGTTTCTCAAGCAGTTCTATGGTTAAGCCATAGGATTTCACAAGAGACTTGATAATCCGCCTACGCGTCCTTTACGCCCAGTGATTCCGAGTAACGCTTGCACCCTCCGTATTACCGCGGCTGCTGGCACGGAGTTAGCCGGTGCTTATTCGTTAGGTACCGTCATTATTCTTCCCTAACAAAAGGAGTTTACGCTCCGAAAAGTGTCATCCTCCACGCGGCGTTGCTGCTTCAGGGTTTCCCCCATTGAGCAATATTCCCTACTGCTGCCTCCCGTAGGAGTCTGGACCGTGTCTCAGTTCCAGTGTGACTGATCATCCTCTCAGACCAGTTATGCGTCATAGCCTTGGTGAGCCATTACCTCACCAACTAGCTGATACAATATAGCCTCATCCTACACCGAAAAACTTTCCCTATCTAACTTATGTAAAACAGGAGTATAGAGTATTAGCAGCCGTTTCCAACTGTTGTCCTCTAGTGTAGGGCAGATTAGCTATACATTACTCACCCGTGCGCCACTAACTCATAAGAGCAAGCTCTTACTTGTCCGTTCGACTTGCATGTATTAGGCACGCCGCCAGCGTTCACTCTGAGCCAGGATCAAACTCTCCATATTAATTACCTAGCAAAATTTATTTGATAGGATTTTATTATGAAGTTTTTAATCAAAAAAACTTTTAGTTTTATTTATTAATTTGTCTAATCTATTATAAATTATAAAATAATAGACTGGCTCAATCGATCACTTGTTTAGATTTCAAAGATTGACTAATAGTTTAACAATTGTAAGTTAAAAGAACAACGATAAAAAGAAAAGGCTTTATTAACCAATGAAGTTAAAGGTGGTTTCTCGTTTCGTGAGCTGGAATTATATACGAGCAATACTTAAAGATAGTTGAAATAATTAGGGGATTTTAGAAAAAATTGTTAGGCGCTTAAAAATTTTAAAGTATGTATTTTTGTTATAGGTTTAAGGGGTTAGTTTTTGAAATATAAATTTGGAGAGTTTTTACTCTCCATTATTTAAACATTAAATTATGTGAACTTTTGCACAATGTCTATTAATAAGCCGCGATGAGCTCTATTTCCACAAGTGCTTTTTTTGGCAAGGTTTTAACAGCTACTGTACTTCTAGCAGGATAAGGCTCTTTAAAAAATTTAGCATACACAGTATTTACTTTAACAAAATCTGCCATATCTGCTAGAAATATTGTAGTCTTTACAGCATTATCAAAAGTAAGTCCTGCCTCAGCCAAGATATTTTTTAAATTTTCAAGTGATTGCTCAGCTTGGGCCTCTACGCTACTACCTGCAAACTCACCCACTGGTGTGACACCAAGCTGACCTGAGATAAATAAAAATCCATTTGCGCTAATAGCTTGAGAATATGGCCCAATCGCTTGTGGAGCATTTTTTGTTGAGATTTGTTTTTTCATATTTTCTCCTTTTGAAATTTTTTAAAATCCTACTATAAATTTTCTAAATTTTTAGTCTCCAAAAGCTATAATGGGCAAAATTTCAAAAGGATGAAGATGCAAAATATACTCGCACCAAATGAGTTTTTAGATGATTATATACTCGGTGCTGAATTGGCTAAAAATGCCGGCATCTCATCAAATGCTTATCTTTTTTGGAAAAACGTCATAAGTGCTAAATTTGAAAACTCAAGAATAGTTTTTCTTAGAAAAAATAGCATTCCAGCCAAATTTCAAAACATTATAAAAACTTGCACGCCTTTAAATGGCCTTATTCCAACAGGCGTATTTTGCTCTTTTACCTCGCTTGCTCCTTCTCATCTTGTAGCAAAAAATGGCTCTAAGATCTACGAGCTCTTTAAATTTTATGAGATTTGCGGCATCAAATTTATAGACTTGAAGAAATTTTATGATGATTTTAATCTTAGCTATTCTTATAGAATTTACATTGAAAAGTGTAAATTTTTCTCACCTGCTCCATTTGAAAAACGCATAAAATTAACTGAAACGATGTGTCTTGGATATTATTAAAGTCCGCTAGCTTGCTTGCTAGCGGAATAAATTTAGATCTTTTTGTAAGGTGCTTGGCCAACTTCATAGAAGTTATTACCTTCGCAGTCAATGGCTACTATTGCTGGGAAATCCTCAACTGTAAGCCTAGCAACTGCCTCTGGTCCTAGCTCTGGATAAGCTAACACTTCATATTTTTTGATACTTTGGCTAATGAGCGCTCCGATACCACCGATAGCAACCATATAAACACAGCATGATTTTTTCATAGCCTCGACTACTGCGTCACTCCTGTAGCCTTTACCAATCATACCATTTATACCAACTTCATTTATCATAGTTGGGGTGTATTTATCCATTCTACCACTTGTTGTTGGGCCTGCTGCGCCGATAGCTTGATTTGGCTTGGCTGGAGTTGGTCCGACGTAGTAGATAGTCTCACCCTTTAGTTCAACTGGTAGTTTTTCGCCGCGTGCCAATGTTTCAGTAAGTGCCTTATGTGCAGCGTCACGAGCCGCTATGATAGTGCCTGATATTAGGACATTATCTCCTGCCTTTAGGCTTTTTACCACCTCTTTATCAAATGGTGCTGTTATTCTTTTTACTTCTGACATTTTCTCTCCTTAAAGCTCAGCTTCTGCGTGGCGTGCAGCATGGCAGTTAATGTTTATAGCAACAGGAAGACCTGCTATGTGAGTTGGATACCACTCGACATTTACTTTAACAGCAGTGGTGTCACCACCAAGTCCTTGAGGACCAACACCAGTTTTGCAAGCAAGCTCTAGTAGCTCGTCTTCTAATTTGGCATATCTTGGATCAGAATTTTTACTATCGACTGAACGAACTGCTGCTTCTTTTGCCAAAAGTGCTGCCTTATCCATCGTACCGCCTATGCCAACGCCTATTGTTAGTGGAGGACAGGCGTTTGGTCCAGCGTATTTTACAGCCTCTAAAAAGACTTTTTTTACACCCTCTATACCATCAGCTGGTACAAGCATTTTTAAAACCGATTTATTCTCACTACCAAAACCTTTTGGAGCTACTTTTATCTTTAGCTTATCTCCTGGCACGATTCTAGTGTGGATGACGGCTGGAGTGTTATTTGTGGTATTTTTTCTCTCAAAGAGTGGCTCAGCAACGACTGACTTTCTTAGATAACCTTCAGTGTAGCCTTCCGCAATGCCCTCATTTATCGCATCTTCAATATAACCACCCTCGATATGCACATCTTGGCCGATCTGCACAAAAACAACCGTCATGCCTGTATCTTGGCATATAGGCGCAACGCCCTCTTCTGCTAGCTTAGCATTTTGTAAAATTTTGCCCAAAATATCTTTACCTAGAGACGAGCTTTCGCTACTTTGAGCCTTTGTAAAAGCAGCCTTTAAATCTGGCGTCACAACATAACAGGCCTGTTTGCAAAGCTTGGCAACGACTTCTCTTATATCTTTTACATTTATTATTCTCATCTTTACTCCTCGTAAAAAACAATTTTTAATTATATTAACTATATTTAAAATTTAAGATTAAATTTTACTGCTAGATATCTGCTAAAAAATTTATATGGATTTATTTTACTTGACTATAACTAGAAGACTTATCTAAAACAAAAATTTAGTGAAATAAGAGATGACAAATTTATACTAGAGCACCGTAATGTTTATAGAAATTTATATAGCATGGCTTATGTGAAAACAGTTAAAGCCATAAATACATAAATTTAAGACTGAATACTTTCCTCTTCATTTCTTATCTTTTTTCTAACTTTGACTCGTGAGATACTAGCTCCATCCATCTTTCTTACTTCGTAGTAGCAGTTTTCGTCCTCGATCTTATCACCTACAACTGGCAAACGACCGATTAGGTTGAAGACATATCCACCGATCGTTACTTGATCGGTCTCTTCATCAAAGCTTATACCAAGAACCTCTTCAACGCTCTCTAGGTCGTATCTGCCTTGAAATTCGTAAATATTGTCATTTATCTTTTTATAGTGCTGATCGACCTCGTCGTGCTCGTCATTAAAATCACCAAGCACCTCTTCCATTATATCTTCCATCGTAAGAAGTCCGGCTGTGCCGCCATACTCATCGACTACGAGTGCAGCCGAAATTTGCTCTTTATTCATCATTACAAGCACTTTTGAAATAGAAAGGCTCTCAGGCACTATGACAAATTTACGAACAATTGAGTCAAAACTCTTCTCTTTGTCTTTGCTAAAGTGAAGTTGCAAAATATCTCTAATGTGTATCATGCCCAAAATAATATCTTTTGAGCCGTCTATATAAGGAAAGCGAGTATATTTTGACTCAAATACGACTTGTAAATTCTCTTCAAAACTCTTTTGTTTATTTATGCAGATCATATCGCGCCTTGGCGTCATGATCTCTTTTGCGACTGTGTCACTAAAATCAACCGCATTTTTAATGATCTCAGTCTCAAAACTATCAAGCACACCGCCCTTTAAGCTCTCGCCAACGATGATTTTTATCTCTTCTTCAGAGTGCGCTAGTTCATTTTCTTTGGCTGGCTGGATGCCTAAAATTTTAAGTCCGATAGTTGCTAAAATATCAAAAAGCTTAATTACAGGCGAAAATAGCACCCAGAAAAAGTGAAGCGGACGGGCGATTTTAAGCACTGCTGATTCTGATTTGGCTATGGCGACTGACTTTGGCACAAGCTCACCGATAACCACGTGAAGTAGCGTGATAAGCGTAAATGCGATCGCAAAACCGACTGTATGAACTAAGATATCGCTAAAATTGAAAACATTTTTAAGTGGGGCTTCTATGAGTCTTGCGACTGCTGGCTCACCGATCCAACCAAGGGCAAGTGAGCTTAGCGTGATGCCAAGCTGAGTGGCGCTAAGATAAGTATCAAGCTTGTTTGACATCTCAAAAGCAAGCTGGGCGTTTGGCTTTTTCTCTTTGATAAGCTCTTCAAGTCTAGACTTGCGAACCTTGACAATGGAAAATTCCGACAAAACAAAAAATGCGTTTAGTAAAATGAATACAATGGCAAGTATTACCATTAAAAGCGAATTATCGCTACTGGGGTTCAATTATGATCCTTAAGAGTTAAAAATTTTTGCCTGATTATAGCGAATTTATATTTAGCGGTCAAATTATCCACGCCCAAAAGTAACAACATTTCTTAAATTTAAGATTTATAAAAAGTTCTTAAATCATATTTTGATAACATTATTTTTATCAATAAATTTATGGATTTCATAATGAGTAAAAAGAATTTTTCATCGCGTTGGGCGTTTATCTTGGCTTGCGTTGGATCCGCCGTTGGCATGGCAAATGTCTGGGGCTTTCCTTACAAACTTGGCACAAATGGCGGTGCAGCGTTTTTACTCATCTATGTTTTTTTCATAGCTCTTTTTTCATACGTTGGTCTAAGTGCGGAGTATGCGATCGGCAGACGTGCAAAAACTGGTACGCTTGGATCATATAAATATGCTTGGCAAAGTAGAAATTTAGGCGTATTTGGCAGTATCATCGGCTGGCTTCCACTTGCTGGCTCACTTTGTATAGCCATCGGCTATGCAGTCATCATCGCCTACGTACTAAAAGCCCTTACTCAGGCGCTTACTGGCTCATTTATGAGCGTTGATACGAACGTTTGGTTTAACTCATTTGCACTTCAAGATTACTCAGTCTTGCCTTATCATTTTATCATCGTTGTTGGTACGCTTCTTACACTATTTTTTGGGGCAAAAAGTATCGAAAAAACAAATCAAATAATGATGCCACTGTTTTTCGTATTGTTTAGCATCTTGGCTATAAATGTCGCAATGCTACCAAATGCATTTGATGGATATAAATTCCTTTTTATCCCTGACTTTAGTAAGCTTGCGGACCCAATGGTATGGGTTTCTGCGATGGGCCAAGCCTTTTTCTCACTCTCTATCACTGGTTCTGGCATGATCGTTTATGGGGCTTACCTTTCAAAAGATGAAGATATCGTTGAAAGTGCTAAAACTACGGCTTTTTTTGATACTATCGCAGCGCTTGTAGCAGCGCTTGTCATGATCCCAGCAGTCTTTGCCTACGCTATGGATCCAGCCGAAGGTCCAAAGCTGCTTTTTGTAACGCTTCCAAAAATTTTACAAAACATGATCGGTGGACAAATTTTTGCCATTATTTTATTTACAGCTGTTATCTTTGGCGGTATCACCTCGCTTCAAAATATGTTTGAAGTAGTCGCCGAGTCACTAATGCATAAATTTCCGTTTCTTAGTAGATTTTGGACACTCACGCTACTTTGTGCAGTTTGCTTTGGCATAGGAGCATTTATGGAGCCTATTAGCAGTTGGGGGCCTTGGATGGACTTTGTGTCGATCTATATTATTCCAATCGGTGCGGTAATCGGTGCTATTTCTTGGTTTTGGATTATTAAAAAAGAAGAAATTTTAGACGAGATAAATTCTGGAGCAAATAAATCTTATGGTAATTTCTGGTATTTTGTAGGCAAATTTATCTACGTTCCGCTAACATTTTTACTTTGTATCATAGCCGTAAGTAAGGGAATTTCTTTTTAAATTTAGCTCGCTAAAAAATGAGCTAAATTTAAAAATTTTTTGAAGTTATCTTAGTTTTTTTGTGCCGATGTAAGTAGCAAAAATTTCTTGCGAGCCATCTTTTTTAAATAAAATAACATCGTATTGCTCAGCTTTACTGCCTTGCTCCATACCTTGACTCTCCATCGGCATGCCAGGTACTGCGATACCAACTACATCTTTTGGCTTAAGCTCTAGTAGGCGCTTTACCTCATCGGCTGGAACATGACCTTCTATGATATATCCATCGATAATTGCTGTATGGCAGCTTGAAAGCTCTAGCGGTACGTTAAATTCTTTCTTAACTTTAGCTATATCATCTACTTTTATGACCTCTTCGCTAAATCCAGCCTTCTGCATCGCCTCACCCCAGCTAGTACAACATCCACAAGTTGGGCTTTTATAGACCTTCATATCAGCCGCGAACGCAAGTGTTGCAAAAAAACCAAGAGCCAAGAATACTAATTTCTTCATCATTTTCCTTTACGTAAAATTTGCAAAATGATATAGCTCACATTTAAATTTTATATAAATGCTTAATATTGCTTGCTATAATTCGACAAAATTTACAAAAGGCACTTTATGTTTTCATCATTTTTTAAAGATAAAAAATGGGCACTCTGGGCTTATGGCGGAGCGATATTTATCATCTTACTTCTTGTTTATCAAACACACCTAAATGTCCGTATAAACGAGTGGTATAAAAATTTCTACGACATCGTGCAAAACTCAAAAGATCATGATGTAAGTGAGTTTTGGCGAGAAATTTTTAACTTTATAAAAATCGCTATGCCTTACGTCGTGACTTATACTGTGATCTCGTTTTTTGCTAGCCACTGGGTCTTTCGCTGGAGAGAGGCGATGACGTTTAGATATCTAAAATTTTGGCAAAACTGCGAAAGTGATATCGAGGGCAGCTCACAGCGTATCCAAGAAGATATCTACCGCTTTGCCAAAATAATGGAAAGCCTTGGCGTGCAGGTTTTAAGGGCGATCATGACGCTAATTGCTTTTATACCAGTGCTTTGGGAGCTAAGCAAGAGCGTGAGCTTGCCTTACATCAAAGATATTGAAGGTTCACTGGTCTACATCGCACTTGTAATTAGTATCGGAGGTCTCATCATATCGTGGTTTGTAGGCATTAAGCTGCCACACCTTGAGTATAACAACCAAAAAGCAGAGGCGGCATTTAGAAAAGAGCTGGTTTACGGCGAAGATGATAAGATCAAATTTTGCGGGCCAAACGTCATGCTAGAGCTTTTTACAGGCGTCAAACTAAACTACTACAAGCTATTTTTGCATTATGGCTACTTTAATCTCTGGCTTATCTCCTTTTCACAAATTCTTGTCATCGTGCCTTATATCATCATGGGAAACGGCCTATTTAGTGGAGTCATCACGCTTGGCATTTTGATCCAAGCCAGCAACGCTTTTTCTCAAGTAAGAGAGAGCTTTAGCGTCTTTATTGACAACTGGACGACGATAACAGAGCTAAGATCAGTAAATAAACGTTTGAGAGAATTTGAGAGAAATATAGACTATAAGGCATAGGCGTAAATTTACATACCAAATAAACTCTAGTAAATTTTAAAATTTCATGAGCGAGTAATTTCGGCTCTAAAATTTGAGCTAAGCTATAAGCGAAGCCAAGAGAAAAACGAAACAAGACAAGTAAATTCTCTTTGATTTTATGGAAGTATCATACAAATTTTAGTAGTCAATTCTTGCGAGTGAATGAGATTTTAAAATTTGCAAAATAGCTTTATTAAATTCGTAAATTTCTTTTTATTTAAAAGGGAGACAAGGGGACTTGAATTACGAAGCCATCCCCTTATCCCCCTTTTTAATCCCCTAAACCCCTCGCACGTTAGGAGTGGCATGCAATCGTGCTGGCGCACTGCATGCGTTTTATTTTAGAAAATTTCTGACAAATTTTAAAATTTGCAAGCCGTTTCAGCTCCAAAAATTAAATTTCTCTCATCGTTTAACAATGCATATCTAACTCAGGCTATAATACGCAGAATTTTAGTCCAAAAAGGATAAAAATGAAAAAATTTCTACTTACATTGTTAGCAACTAGTTTGCTCTTCACTGGCTGCTCAAGCGTTACAAAAGCAGGCGTTGTTGGTGCTGATCGTAAGCAGTTTATGCTAGTCTCATCAGAAGCTATGGAGCAAAGCTCAGCCCAAGCCTACGTCAAGACGCTAACAGCTGCTAGGAGTAAAGGCGAGCTAAATGTTGATCCGATCCTTACAAAAAGAGTTCAAGATATCGCTAAAAGGCTCATCGCCCAAACTGGTGTTTTTAGAGATGACGCTCTAAAATGGAAGTGGCAAGTGAATGTCATTAATGAAGATACGCTAAATGCTTGGTGCATGCCAGGGGGCAGGATAGTCGTTTATAGCGGCATCATAAAAAGGCTAAATTTAACAGATGCACAGCTAGCTGCGGTCATGGGTCACGAGATCGCACACGCTCTTAGAGAGCACAGCAGGGAGCAAGCAAGTGCTGATCAGATGAAAAGTATCGGCATCTTTGCAATAGCCACAGCTACTGGCCTTGGCGATCTTGGAGCTAATGCTCTAAATTTAGCTAGCGAATACACCATATCTCTGCCCTTTTCTCGCTCACATGAAACTGAAGCTGATCACATCGGCACTGAGCTAATGGCAAGAGCCGGATACGATCCAAAAGAAGCGGTCGAAGTCTGGGTAAAAATGAGCAAGATGAGTGGCGGAAAGGTGCCTGAAATTTTAAGCACACACCCATCAAACGAGAGTAGGATAAAAGATCTAAAAGAGATCGCAGCAAAGCTTGAGCCAGTCTATCAAGCTGCTAAAAGAGGCTAGGCTTGCTCAAATTTATAATTAGTGTATTTTAGAAAAATTACGACTGCTTAATATGCAGCCAGTCGGCACAAAGAGCAAGAGCCTTGGTTTAAAGCTCATAACAACTCTCGCTTAATCTTTGTCTATAAAAAAATGGTGAAATTTTAGGTTACTGCTCGCTAAGTGACTTTAATCCCAAGATCGCTTACGATATAAGCGTAGGGATAAGCATATATGTCGCTAAAAAGACTCTTGACATGGGTATTGGTAAGCAGCTTTTAAGCCAAAGTCTAGATGAGGCAAAGAGGCTAAATTTAAAAAAATTATCGCTCTAATATTTAGTGAAAATGAAGAAACTCTTAGGCTATTTTTAAAATTTGGCTTTGATAATATAGTGAACTACCTAGAGTGCAAGGATGTTATTATCTTGGGGCTAAACTTTAAAAACCAAGCATTAAGCAAATAAAGATATAATTCCACTTCTTCATGGGTAGATGTCCGAGCGGTTTAAGGAGCACGCCTGGAACGCGTGTGTGGGGCAACTCACCGAGAGTTCGAATCTCTCTCTACCCGCCATAAATTTTGACAAAATTTACTCTATTGTTATAATACAAAAAGAAATTTAAAGGATAAAAATGATCGAACATTTACTGCTATTTTTGGCTTTGCTAGCTATCATTATCGCTTTAGTGATGATCTCAAACAGCCTAAAAGTAGCCTATCCGGTGCTTTTAGTTTTGGGCGGTCTTGCCATTAGTTTTGTGCCAAATTTACCCACCATCAGGATCGATCCAGAGCTTATTTTCATCATATTTTTACCGCCGCTTCTTTACGAGGCCGCATGGGCAAACTCGATAAAAGAGCTCTATAAATGGCGCCGAGTGATTGGAAGTTTTGCATTTATCGTCGTTTTTATCAGCGCAGCAGCTGTTGCCGTGATAGCAAATTTAGTGATCCCTGGCTTCTCGCTCGCCCTTGGCTTCATGCTTGGCGCCATCGTCTCACCACCAGATGCGGTGAGTACGGCTGCGATCCTTAAATTTGTCAAAGCACCGCGCAGGATCAGCGCTATTTTAGAAGGTGAGAGCCTTTTAAACGACGCATCATCGCTCATCATCTTTCGCTTTGCCGCAGTGGCCGTGACGACTGGGCAGTTTATCTGGTACAAGGCGGCTGCGAGCTTTGTCTGGATGGTGGCTGGCGGTGTTTTGGTCGGTCTTGTGGTGGCATTAGTAGCCTACTTTTTGCATAGGATCTTGCCAACCGATGAGAACAGCGATACGATCATGACGATCACGACGCCTTATGTCATGTATACTTTGGCTGAGGAGCTTGGCGCGAGCGGCGTTTTGGCGGTGGTTTGCGGCGGACTTTACCTCTCGACAAAACGAAACGAAATTCTCACCGCTTCAACAATGATCCACGCTGTGCCCGTTTGGAGCAACTTTATCTTCTTGCTAAACGGCCTTGCCTTTACCATGATCGGCCTTGATCTGCCTCAAATTTTAGACGGACTAAAGCATAGTGGCGTATCGCTGCTTGAGGCGCTATCTTACGGCGTTTTGGTGACTGCCGTGCTCATCGTCGTTCGCCTCATGGCATCATACGGAGCCGTTTATATCACGATGTTTATGAAGCGCTTTATCAGCGTGGCGGATGATCGCAATCCAGGCAAAGCTACGCCGTTTATAGTCGGTTGGGCGGGTATGAGGGGCGTAGTCTCGCTAGCTGCGGCGCTCTCTATCCCCGCTATGGCTGGTAGCGAGCCGTTTCCGCATAGAGATCTCATCTTGTTTATCACATTTGTCGTTATCTTGCTAACGCTCGTAGTTCAGGGACTAACTCTGCCGCTACTTATAAAAAGTGTCAAATTTCCAGACTTTAACGACCACATGCCAAACGAGCTAGCCAGAATCAAGATAAAAAAGGCGATCGCCGAGGCTTCGCTTAAATTTCAAAGCGAGAAATTTTTTAATGAGGAGATTTTCTTGTTTCAGAAACTCAAAGAAGTTTGGAATTTCGAGCTTTCAAATGAAAATTTCGAGATCAGCGACGAGGCCTGGCAGACCTATTTTGAGATCCTAAATGAGCAGCGAAAGGCGCTACTTGAGCTAAACAAAGACCCAAAAATCGACGAAGAGATCATCAGGACCTTTTTGTATCGCATCGACCTTGAAGAGCAGAGATGGCGGCCGAATAGCGAGCACTAAAATTTTCTTCCGACATTGCAACTTGCCGCACCGCAAAATCTCTTGCCAAATTTGGCCTCGACGATGAGCACGAGCACGAAAAATATCTTCTCATCGTTCATGCGTGCGATCTGACGCAAAGTCTGGCTGGGACTATTAAATTTAATATCATTTTCGCGCAAGCTCTTGCAAAACTCAGCTTCATCAAAGCCAAGCATGCGTGAAATTTCACTGATAGAGTAAGGCTCAAGCGAGGCGATGATGCGGTCCATGTTGCACATAGTTGGATTTTTGCGGTGCGTGGTGACGTCGATCATCTCATTTATGAGCTTTACTAGCTTTCTTCTACGGTTAAAAAGGTGCAAGATCGCCACGTAAAAGATCAAAATCCCTGCAAATTTGTGCGCGCTCATCATCCACTCATTATACTCGCCCATGGCGAAATTTAGCCCAGTAAATGCAAGCAGGCAGATCCCACAGGCAAGAGCACAGACGATACAAAATTTATATATCACTTCTACTTTAAGCAATGCAAATTCCTTATTTTTTTTGAAATTATACACCTACTATGCAAAAAATGAAGGGCGCCAACTAGAAATTTAGCTGGCGCATTAGAGTAAATTTAGCTAAAACTTATAGTTAAAGCTGAGATTAAAGGTGCGTGGATCGCCATAAACCATCATGTTTTTGCCGATGCCCTCGTAGTATTTTTTATTAAAGAGATTGTCGATATTTAGCTGCACGTCAAAGTTTTTGGCAAATTTATATCCAAACATCAAATTTGCCAAAGTGTAGCCCTTTTGTGTGATCTCACCTACGCCTTTGCCAGTGTAAATTTTGCTCTTATACATAGCTCCAGCCCCTACTCTAAAGTCCCTAAATTCATACTTTGCAAATAAATTTGCCGTGCTTCTTGATGAGTCGGTGGCGTATTTCTCACCACTAGCATCTTTTGCATTAAAGTGCGTTGCACCAAAGCTTAGGCTTAAGTTTTTAGTGATCTCGCCGTTTAGATCTAGCTCGACGCCCCTGCTTGTCACGCCTTTGCCAGATTCATATATTTTGGCATTTGTTGCTGGATTTATCTTGCCAGTATCTACGCCAAGCTTGTCTTGCACGATCTTAAAGACGCCAAGACTTGCTTGAAGCGCTCCGTCAAGATACTCGCCTTTGATGCCCACCTCATAGTCCTTGCCTTGGATCGGATCAAGATATTTGTCGTTTGCGTCCTTTACGCTTTGGGGTTTAAATATACTCGTGTAGCTAGCATATAGAGTGTGGTTTGCTCCGATGTCGTAAGTTATGCCAAGATATGGCGTGATCTCATTTGTGAAATTTCTATTGTCCTTGCCACCTTCGATCTCGTATTTGTAGTAGCTCACCCTAGCACCTAGCAAAAATTTAAGCTCATCGGTGATTGATAGTTTATTTGCCGCGTAAAATGCCTTTTGTATCGTTTTGTCTTTGTTGTTTTGATCTTCGTAAGGGAGCTTTGGATCATCAAGGTGTAAATTTTTAAAGTCTATCCTGCTTCTAGCCGTATAAGCAAGCCCAGCTGGCGTGGTCTTTTGTAGCCAGTAGCTACTTACCTTATCGCTACTTTTTTTATAGTTGTTATACATCGCGCCAAAGACAAACTCATGAGATAAATTTGCTATCTCATAAGGGATATTTGCGTATGCATCGACGTTGTGGATATTCTCCTCTCTTTTGTTTGCATAAACGCTAAGATCATTCATATTGCCAGTACCGTCTAAATTTACCGCTCCGCCGTAGTAGAGTAGATTTGAGTCAGTGTTTGCCCGTCTGAATGAGTAGCTTAAATTTAAGCTCGCTTCATTTTCAAAGTAGTGCTTAAAATCAGCATAAAAATCAAGCGTCTTTATGTCCCACCTAGTCCAAGGCTGAGAGAAAATTTCATTTTTACTAAAATTTGTCCTAGAGCCATCTGTGTAAAATGCTGGCATACCACCCCACCTAACCCCGTGGCGTCTTAGCTCTTGATAAAATGCACCAAGACTAAGCCATGAGTTATCACCTATGTCGCTATCGACTACGCCATAAATCGCGCTATTTTTTCGGTTGTAATAATCCATATAAGAGTGCGACTTCTCATGCATAAAAGAAAGCCTGGCCCTAACGCTTCCGCTCTCATTTACAGGCGTTTGCACATCGCCATTTACGCCGTATCTATCGTATGAGCCAGCACTTACGCCAAAATTTCCTTTAAGCTCCTTTGAGTCTGCCCTTTTTCTTATGAAATTTAAGCTTGCAGCTGGGTTACCAGCGCCTGCAAGCAGGCCATTTGCCCCTTTTACCACCTCAACTCTTTCATAAGGCAGCAAGCTCATATCATTTGCACCAAGGCTAAAGCCGCCAAAGCTAGGCATCGAATCAAGCAAGTAATAATCTATCGCAAAGCCACGAGCCGTCGGATATACGCGCTCGTCCCATTTATTTAGCGTGACGCCAGGGACATTTCTAAGAAGCACCTGATAGTCTTTGATACCTTGATCTTTTAGCCTAGCCTCTGTTAGTACAGTTAGTGATTGTGGTGTTTGGCGAGAGGTTAAATTTAGCCTAGTTGTGCTCTTTACAAGCTCTTTTGCAAAGTAGTTTGCGTCGTCTCTTCGCTCGCTTTCTACGACATCGATTGCCTCTAAAATTTTATCGCTTTGGCTAGCAAAAATTTGAGGTTGCATCAAATTTAATGCAACCAAACTAATTAAAAATTTTTTCATTTTTTCTCCTTTTAAAGTTTCTTTTAATCCACAAATAAAGCCCTGAGATACTCAAAACTAGCGGCGAGATGCCCACTATAAACCAGATAAATTTTGTGAATTGGTTGTAGTTGCCAAAGTGCGATTTTCTAAATGCTGAGAGAATTTCTTCGTTTAGATTTGCATTTTTTATGTCCAAAATGCTTACTAGTTCGCCGCTATTTTTATCGTAAGTTAATATGCTTGAATATTCGTTATGCAAGAAATTTTGATCTTTTACGTAGCCAAAAAGGCGTATATTTGCTCCTTGCATGAAAGGTAGCGAGATGAAGTGTGGCTCAAAGCCAGCAAGATCATTTTTTGAGCGGGCTACCAGCTCATCAAGAGATAGGTTTTTATTATAAATTTTTGCATCTATTACAAAGTCATTTTTAAACTCTGGCGCGCGTGCCATCTGAAATTCCCACCAAACACCACTTATGCAAATGAGTAGTAAAATAGGCGTAGAAAAAATTCCTATCATTTTATGAATGTCGCTCATAAAAACATTTAGCCTATTTACACGAAGCCTAAGTAGTGTCAGCCAAAATTTTCTATAAATCACAAAACCGCTTATGCAGATAAAAAATGTAAAAATGGCGGTTAAAGCAAGGATAACGTGACCGCTCTTTTCTAGAAATAGTGACTCATGAAGCTCGGTTAAAACTCCAAGAAATCCCTCATCATGTGCGAGTGGCTCGCTCTTTATCTTACCGCTAAAAGCGTCAAAATAGATAAATTTCCACTCTTTTTGGCTGTCATTGTGCTCGATCAACCAAATTTTGTCGCATCTTTTAGGGTCTGTATCAATATTGATGCCGACCATCTCGTAGCCGCCAAGCTCGCTTGCGATGATCTCTCTTTGCTCATCAAAGCTGATCCTTTTGCTTAAATTTTCTTTGTTTAAATTTACATTTACGACATTTGGAGCAAGAAGGCTGTTTAGCTCATCTTTATAAACGAGGATCGCACCGCTAAAACAAACTACTGCAAGTGGAATGAAAAATAAAAGAGATAAATAAGTGTGCACTTTATAAAAAAAAATTTTGATTTAGAAATTTCACCTTGTTTTAAAGCCTTTTAGTAGTAGGTTTTGATAATGGCTCGCAATCTTACACAAAATTTACTTTGATAATATTTAAAACTATTATCAATTATGATTTCAAAAAAGAAAAATTTTTATAGAATGTAAATTGAAAAAAATAAATAGATTTGATTTTCAAAAGAATAAACAACTCCTCTTTGTGTATACGAAAAGCCAGAAAAGGGGGAAGCAAAGACTTATCAGTTACAAAAAGGAGGGTCCATTTAGGACGATGAAATAGTATTATTTAAGCATAAATTTTAATAAAATTTTTAGTTAATAAAAAAGAAATTCCAAGTAATACCAAAGTAAATTTAACTTTAAAGAAGCTATATTTAAGAAATTTCTATTTTAATTAGCACAAGTATAAAACTAAAATAGCTAATTTTTAGATACAAGCTCTAATACATTGCAAGCTCGCTTACTGCCCATCTTGCAAGCTTTATCAAGAGCGTTTGCAGAAAGATCAAAGCTTTGCTCAGTACCATTTCCTTGAAGATACTTTGTCGCTAGCTCATAGCAAGCCTCACTACTACCATTATCACAAAGCGATTTAAATATCTCAAAAGATTTTTGCGTATCTTTCTCTGCGCCAAGGCCGCGTCCTAGCATATCTGCATAGATAAAGCAAGAAATTTTATCTTTATTTTCACATTCACTTGAAAGCTTTTTTGTAAAACTCTCGCAAGCTTTAGCGTTACTTTTATTAATGCACTCTTGCACATTTATATCCCAGTTTGCATTCAAAGATAGAAGTGTAAATGCTAAAAATAAAATGTATTTTTTAATAAATTTCCTTGGAAGAAGTTAGCCCCCTTTGGGGGAAAGGGAGCTATTACAAAAAGGAGGTTTCTTGTTGGACAAGTGGAATAATACAAGTTTCGTCTAAATTTAAAACCAACTTTTCTTTAACAAAAAACAATCTCAAACCAAATCTTTTTTACTAAAGGCAAAATAGCCACAAACTAGCAAAATAATGCCTAGTGCGAGCGGATAAATAATCGCGTAAGCTACAAATGTCGCCTTTGGAAAGGTGCTTAAAATAAAATAAGATGCAGTACCGATAACTGCTAAATTTGGATCAAAAAGACTAAGCGCTGCTATCCTGAAAAGCTCTATCGGATTTAGTATAGCAATAGCGTAAATAACGTACTCATCAACCGAGCTTTGCATAAGAAGTCCAATTAATGCTAGATCAATAAATGCAAGCATTATAAGCCAAAGTAAAAACGCTACGCCCTGGCCTGTCTCTTGATTTTTAATCACGCTTGAGATAAAAAATCCAAGCGATAAAAAAATGATACTTAAGCTAAAAAGTAGTCCAAAATAAAGTATTAATACACCCCAAGGTATCGCAACACCTTTTATAAGACCAACAACAACACAAAGCAAAAGAGCAAACAAAAGTGGTACAAAAACAACAAATGTACGGCCCAGTGCCTTGCCAAAGTAATACTCTCTAAGGCTTAGTGGGAAGCTAAGGATGTATTCAAGCAAATTTGTATCTCTATCTTGATTTATGCTTCTTACGGTTGAGATGAGAATAAAAATGGGCACAATGATGACACAAATTTGAATAAACAAAAGCAGCGCTCTAGTAAGCCCAGAAAAGCCGAGCACACGTGAGTCAGTCACGCCGCTAAATAAAAATCCTATCATCAAAGCAGAAAAAAGCGCAGCATATATCACAAACCATCTTGAGCGAAAAGACTCTTTTACATCAAGCTTTGCTATTAAAAAAAGATTATTCACCCTTGCTCCTTAAATTTTCCTCTTTGATTATCTTGCCAAGATCCATATAGACGCATCTATCTAATAAATTTGCTATCTCATCGATACGGTGTGAAATAAAAACAAGTGTTTTGTTTTGCGTGAAGTTATCAAGTAAATTTTTAAAAGAAAGCCTTGCTTTCACATCAAGATTTGCCGTTGGCTCATCAAACATCAAAATTTCACTATCCTTAGCAAATGCGATGGCTATTAGCATCTTTTGTTTCATTCCGCCAGAGAGCTTATAAAATGGCTTATTTAAATTTGCATGTAGATCAAGCTCTAAAAGCTTGCTAAATTTCTCAATCTCTTCAAATTTTACATTTGAGCTTTTGCAAACAAACTCACAAAGCTCACGCAAGTTAAATTTAAGCGGTGGTGGGGTTTGTGGCACAAATGAGATAAATTTCAAAGCCCCTTTTCTATCTTTTAGAGTATTTACGCCATTTATCGCGATACTTCCACTATTTGGGATAAACTCGCCTAAAATGATACGCATGAGCGAGCTTTTGCCAGCTCCATTTTGTCCAAGTATTGCTATTTTTTCACCAGATTTTACGTTTAGGCTAACATTGTCAAGTATCCTTTGCGAGCCAAAAATTTTAGTTACTTCTTTTATATCTATCAAAAATTTTCCTTATATTAGTTTTTTAAAGCCGTTGTCAAATTTCAGTGCATCTTGATGACACACATCAATACACCTACCACAAAGCGTACAATCAGCGCCAGCTATCCTAAAGATATTTTTGCTCTCGTCAAGCTTTGCTCCCTTTTTTGTCATAAAAAGTACGTGAGGCACTAGACAAACATCAGTGCAAACTAAGCAGTGATCGCATTTTTCTTTATCCCAGCTAACTTTTATGGCGTTTGGTTTAGCTAGCACCGAGTAAGTCGCTCCGATAGGACAGACATACCTGCACCAAGCTCTACGTGAGAAGAAAATTTCAACCATAAGCATGGCCACAACGAACCAAATAGCATGAAAATAGCCATAGATAATAAATCTTGAAAAAATCCCAACAACATTAAAAATTTCAAATGTAAGGCTTGCACTAGCAAAGCTAAGGGTTAAAAATAAAATGGTGAAAACATATCGCCACTTTGTGTCAAAAACTCGTGGTTTTACTATCTTTTTAGCGCGTAAATTTTCATGGATCTTCTCAGCTATTTCGCTTATTAATGAATATGGGCAGATCCAAGAACAAAAGCCTCTACCGCCAAAAATGATATAAAAGGCCAAGATACTAAGTGAGCCAATTATTAAATTTACGTGGATTTCATGTGTCGCCAAAAAGACTTGCAGGCTCATAAAAGCATCTGCCAAGTGAAAACCAAATATCCTTGAGGCACTGATGTCGCCTTCTAAAATTTGTATATCAACTCTATATGAAAGCACAAATAAAAGATGGACTAGAATAATGCTAAATATGCGCCAAAAACGTATACTAGGACGCTTTTTGCCATCTTTTGTAGTTGTGATTAACGTGCTTAGAAAGCTTACATTTCTAACCGTCGCACGAGTGTTATATTTGTCCATTTTTACTTTTTAAATTTAGAAATTTCATCAGCAAGGCTTTCAAGCTCGCTATCACTAACATTTGTAAGTAGCCCCTTCATAAGCGAGTTTTGCACCTTACCAGCTTTATAATCAGCTAGTTTTTTAAGTAATTCATTCTTACTTAGGTGTGTTATATCAGGAGCTACGACGCCTTTTGCATTTGCACCATGACACGGAGCACAAGTTGTTAGATATTGCTTGCTAACGCCTTCATTGTGTACTTTAGCCACACTTAGACTTAGCTCTTTTACCTTTTTTAGCTCATCTTCGCTGGCAAATTCTTCACTAGACTTTGGCTGCTCTTTTGTAAAATTTTGCTCTACTTTTGGCTGAGCATTAGTTGCTACTTTTTCCTTTTTAGGCGGAGTCTGGCTTAACATAAAAACCATGATACCGCAAATTGCTACCGCTAAAATAATGGTTATAATCTTTCCTACTTTCATTATTTGCTCCTAAATTGTGTATTAAAATCACTGATTTCTTTAGCTAAATTTCTGATTTCACTATCATCCATTTTTTTAACAAGGTCTCGCATCAAGACATTGACTTTCTCTTTATTTTTATAAGCATTTATCATTGTATAAATTTCATTTTCACTTTTTGTTAAAAGAGATGGCCCGATGATGCCATTTGCGTAATCATCGTGACAAGATGAACATTTTGTAATGAAATTTTTGCTAAGTCTGCCCTTTATAAGTCTTAAATTTATAGTTTGAAGAGGGGTTCTTACCATTGCTAAAGCACCGATTTGACGGCTTACGTTATTATCTTCAAGTCCAAATTTTACGCTCTTTTCGCCGTGCATATCGTATTTTATGAAGTCATTTTGTTTATTTGTACTTTGATTATTTTCTTTCTTTTCAACCTTTATGCTAGCGCTCGTGGCTACATTTATTGGTTGCTCGCTAGCTGCTTTTTGCGCCTTGTCATCACTCTTTTCACAGCCGACAAATAGCAAAGCAGCAGCCACTAAAGACATTATTAATCTCATTCTTTCTCCTTATAAATTTCATCATAACTCATTTTTGGGGCAATATTTATAATTTTTACAGGGCAAACCTCAGCACACACCCCACACCCAACACAGCCATGCTTTATGAGTGGCAAATTTGCTTCGCTCATTACTATTGCACTATCGCCAACTGGGCAAATGCTGGCGCAAAGGTCACAAATTTGACCGATTTTGCCTTTTATCTTATCTTTTTCTGCCTCTTCCCTATCGTTATAAACTTTGCGAACAAGCAAATCTTCAACGCTATCTTCGCTTAGTTTTTCTCTTTTTAGGCACATACAGGCATTTGCATTACTCAAGACAGCAACGCCCATTTTCACATCATCAACAACTTTTGTAGCATGATCTAACGCACCACTTGGACAGGCGAGCACACATGGGAAAAGATCACATAAATAGCAACCTCTCTTTTTAGGATCGATGTATGCTGTACCATTTGAATATCCATCTTTTATATCAAGCAAACTTATACTGTGATAAGGGCATACCTGCACACACTGACCACATTTAACACAAAGATCATCAAAGTCATCAACCGCACCTGGTGGTCTAAGATAGAGTTTATCGCCACTACTTTTTGGCAAAATTTTACCTATGCCATATCCTGCGGCAGCTGCGACTGAGCCTAAGATTATAAATTTTCTTCTATCCACGCTTTGCCTTTAACGCGTTAAAATTTGAAGCATCAAGTGGTTTTATCCTTGGCGTGCTATCTTCAAGTAGCTTTACTGGCTCAGAAAATGGCGCGAGTTTAGCTAAGAAATTTAAGATACTAAAGACACTTGAGCCATAAAAAAACTGCAAATTCGGATAGTACTGCCAAAGCTGATCGGCATACGATAGGTGCATAAACGGCGTATCGCCATAGCCATCTTTATCTCTATCAAAGCTCTCATACTCATCATAATAATTTTTACTCCACCGATTTAATGCCATTTTATCGCCTGGAGTGTCGTTCGCAACGATATCCATATTGCCTATAAAATCATTATTTTCAAATATACTTGTCCCCTGAGTAGCGTGAAAATATACGCCAACTACGTTGTGTAAAATTTTATTGCCTAAGAAATTTATCGTTGAGCCTGGCTGAAAAGGCGAGTTATCAAGCAAAATTCCTCTCGCATTATAGATAAGTGTGTTATTTTCGATAGTAAAATTTGAAACATCCTTTAGACCGATACCGATACCAAAAGCGCCGTCACTATCCATAACAAGATTATTTTTTATATTTGAGCCAGCTGAATACATAAAAAACATTCCGACCGCATTGCCGATAAAATCATTGTTTTCGACTAAATTTTGATTTGCATACATAAAATGAAGCGAATATCTGCCGCGGATCGCTTTATTTTTTAAAAATTTATTGTGACTTGCATACCATGCAACCATATCGCGACTATCATAAATATAATTACCCTCGATTAAATTTTCATGGCTATACCAGAGTCTAACCGCATCACCTCTAAAGCCAAGACTGGCCCCTTTTTTAGAAGTGATGTTATTTTCAGTGATCTTTGAGCTACTGCACTCTTTAAAATCAACCCCAAAAAGCACATCACTCAAGTCATTTTGCGTAATCAAGACATTATTTGCTTTATCACAGCCAATGCCAGCATCAAGCTCACCAAGGTCATTTCCGCTACCGCTTATCTTTAAATTTCTAAGCGTAACATTTGAGGCAATAATCTTTACAACTGTGCCTTTACCATTTCCTTTTATGTGAGCGTTTTTGCCCTCACCAACGATACTAAGCGGCTTATTTATAGTTATGCTTCCTTCATAGATGCCGTCCCCTAGCTTTATAACATCGCCAGGGCTAGCGTTGTTTATTGCATCTTGAAGTATATTTGCAGAGCTAAAAATAGGCAAGAAAGCAAGGGCAAAAATAAAAATTTTACGCATTTAGCTCTTTTTTCTTTGAAAATACTGCAAGTATGCAAAATACACTCATAGCAATCATAACCCAAAATCCGATACTTGGATAAGAGTGCGTTGTAAATTGTGCGACGCTACCATCACCTAGAACTGTTGGCATAAATGGTTTAATCTTAAATGCACCCCACTCTTGCATATTGTGTCCATACCAATAAAGCCATCCTGCAAATGCACTCATAAATAACACAGGCGCGATAATGGTTGGAACCATAAGAAGTGAGTTAAATTTACCATTGTAATACAAAAATGCAAGCATACAAAGCGTTGAAATAAGCAAATAATAAGGCGCTATCGCTCGCTCTAAATTTCCGCCATGCTCCATAGGATACATACCAATGTAGTGATTTATCGTATTCATCTCATGCACGTCACCACTATATCCATCTACATGAAAATATACAGGAATTCCATCAGGAAAGGCTGATTTTGGATAATTTGGAGCTTCAAGAGAGACGTACCAGATAGGAAAAGATGGCGTACCTATCTCTGCTTTTTGCTCGATCATCTTATGAAGATCGCTTGCTACATCTTTTGATAAAAGGTGATTTTTATACTGAAATGAGCTATAAAGATTATAGATACCGTAAGTATAAGATGGTAGTTCATCACCATCAGCTATACGCTCTTTTGCTCCGTGCCAACCAAGAACAGGCAAAGTAAAACAAACAGTCATTAAGACAAGTGCAACAATGGTATAAATTTTATATTTACTCATGATCTCTCCTTTAAATTTTAAAATTTCATCTGCTAAAAATAAAATTTTAAAATTTAAAAAGGGGCAAAATGCCCCTTTAAAAACTACATACCAGCATTTTCATCTACCCATTTTAGGTATTCGATGATATTTTTGATCTCTTCATCACTCATATGCTGATTTGGCATTCTAAGGTTAAAGTAATCAATCATTGATTTAATGTAGTCGTCATTATAGAACTTAGCAGGATCTTTGATAAATTCTGCTACCCATTTTTCGCCGTTTTCATGTCTTAGTAAAACGCCTGTTAGGTCTGGACCTGAGCTTACTTGACCGATAACGTGACAACCATTACAACCGCCTTTTAGATAAGCCTCTTCACCTTTTGCAACAGCTGGACTCATCGGAGTTGCGATCTCTTTAGCTAGGTTATTTTTAGCTTTTAAGCCAACGTCAGCTGTTTTTACCATGTATTGCCATACTTGGTACTCCCAAAGGATAGCGCCGTTTACGTCGCCTTTTTTATAAGCTTCGTCAGCTTTAGCTTTTACCTCTTTGATGTGACCGTATTGATCAAGTGCGTCATCAACTAAAGCTTTTACTTTTGGATATTTCTCATAATGTTTCTCTTTTAGGTACTTAACAACCTCTTGGATAACATCATCAGTTGCTTTATTAGTTGCGATTACTTTGTCGTATTCGGCTTTTAAAGCTTCTGGACTTAGAGTTTTTAGCTTGTTATTCTTAGCAGATTCATATTTTTTATTTGGATCTTTAACAAGTAAATAACCCATCATCTCTAGGTGAAGCGCTGAACAAAACTCGGTGCAGTAGTATGGGAAGACACCTTCCATATCAGCTACGAAATTTACTGAAGCAGTTTTGCCAGGTTCAAGTGAAGCGTGAATGTTGTAAAGGTCGATGCCAAATCCGTGAGTCTCATCTTGAGCGCGCTCTAGGTTTGTTAAGTGAATTGTTACATTATCGCCTTTATTTACCTCGATGTGCTCTGGGTTGATGTGGCTTCTGATCATCGTCGCATAGACAGTTACATTTTTGCCATTTCTTTCAACTCTTTCTTGACCAGCTAGAGTTGCGTATGGGCTAGCCTCGCCTGTTCTTGAGTTTGTACCCATATTGTAAGTAAGCGCTGGAGCTAGTTTGCTAGCAGCGATTGATACAACATCGTGTGGCTCACCAAGTGGTATTGGCATATCATAGATTAGATCCATTTTTGCACCAGTGATGTCTATTAGCTGGTGATTTTGTGGATGAAGTGGGCCAACTGGGCTAAAGCGATCGATTGAAAGTTTATCAAGAGCGATTGCATATTTGCCAACTGGTTTTGCTGATTTGCCCTCCATTGTATCAAGGTGTCCGATATTGTAGTGAACATTTATCTTATCAAGCACTTTTAAATTTTTATAGTCCCATTTTACGATTTGACTATCAACGTAAAGTGAAGTATAAAGTACGCCATCTTGTGAGTCAAATGATGTATGCAGTGGTCCAAGGCCAAGTTCAACTTGTCCGTGCATTGACTTTTCTCTATCTAAGATAGGAATTCCGTATGGGTCAGTGCCAGTATACTCTTTTTTATCAATTAGCTCTTTGATCTTTCTAAAGTCATAAACTGATGCGTGAGTATCAAGCTTACCGCCAATAATGATATATCTACCATCTGGGCTTACATCACAACCGTGTGGACTCTTTGACTCTGGGATCAAAAATAGCGCACCTGCTTTTACAGCAGCGTCTATTGTAACTACCTTGTGGCCATTTATAACTTTATAGTTTTTCTTGTCTTGAACAAGTTTTTCTAAAATTTTCCAGTTATAAACGTGCAAGAAGTCAGTGTCATTTCTACTTGCACCTGCTTCAAATGGAGGGAGACCTTTTTCGATACCGCCAGTATACATCTCAGTATTTATTGAGTTTGTAAAGCCCCAGCCGTAGCTCTCGCCCTTACCAGCATCACTTAGATCTTGCCAGTATGGTGGAAGCTCAAGAGAAAATGACTCTTTCTCATCGATCTTGCCTTTTGGATAGTCAAATTTCCAAAATGTTACAGCACCTCTATAGACTGCTTCATAGTCGTCTATTGAGTGGTAGTTGTTATCAAGTGGAGCTGCATATTGGCTAGCTTCGATAACGTACTCGCTATTTGGAGTAATGAAGCTACCGCCGTGCTCACTCTTCATGATAGGGTTTACAACGATTTGAGTTGTCTCAAAGTCATGCAAATTTATAACTGCGATTCTTGGGTTAGCTTTATCGTTGATAAATAGATAATCACCAACATACTCACCATTTTTCTCACTAAAATTTGGGTGGTGTGTATCGCCCCATGTTATCTCTTTGCCCCTGATGTTGCCTTGTTTCAAAACAGCTTTTGACTCATTGTCATAGCCATATCCTTGCCAAGGCTCTGGCGTGAAAACGCCGATGTATTTATAAATTCTCATCGACGGAACGCCATAAACTAGCACTTGACCGCTTTGCCCGCCAGATGAAAAGACGATGAAATCATCTTTTTTACCGCTAGGCTGATAAGTTTTAGCAGCTGCAAGGACATCTTTTTCGCTTAGCCCACGCTCTTTCATGACTTTTTCAAGGTCACTACTAGCAGCACAAGCAGTCGTTAAAGATAGCCCAAGCAACGCAGCACTTGCGACACAAAATAACTTTTGCATTTACTCTCCTTTTTAAAATGAATTTATCTTTAAACTCTTTATCTCATTGTCTAAATTTACGCCATTTAAGACGCCTTTATCTATAAAAATTCTTTTTATCTCATTGCTAAAAAGAGCCTTTTGCCCTTTTAGCTTAAGATCTTTGTCAAATTTATAGACTACTCCATCCCCATCACCTATGAAAATTTCATCCTCCATACACGCAAGAGCTGAAATTTTAGATTTTAAAACTTGTTTTTTGATTCCACTTTTAAAATCTAAAATTTCTCCATCTCTAAAGCCAAGCAAAATATCATTCCCTTTAAATTTACAGGCACTAAGTGGAGCAAAACCAACACGCTTTTTCTCTTTTAAATTAAGCTCTTTATCAAGCAAAAATGCTTTGCCATTAAAGCTCGTAAAAAATAGTTCA
This sequence comes from Campylobacter concisus, assembly GCF_902460845.1. Taxonomy (NCBI): domain Bacteria; kingdom Pseudomonadati; phylum Campylobacterota; class Epsilonproteobacteria; order Campylobacterales; family Campylobacteraceae; genus Campylobacter; species Campylobacter concisus. The sequence continues at coordinate 108,780 of NZ_CABPVS010000001.1, forward strand.
TCATCAATTGGCAAAAGGCTTGAAATTTTATAAACATCTTTATAATTTTTAGTTAAAAGTTTATTTAGACTTTTATCAAAAACGCCTATGCTGACTTCATTTGCCATATCGCAAGCTACGTAAATTTTATTTTTAATTGCCGTAATTTGCGAAATTTTACAGCCGACATTTGGCATGGCAAATAAGAAATTTCTCTCATTTGCCACCTTAATAATCTCATTATTTAAATTTGCGATATAAAAGAATTCTCCATCATTTCCGCACTCTTGATTTTTATAAATCGTCTCTTTTAGATCCAAATTTTTAATCTGCCCATCTTTTATAAAAACGATGCTTTGGTTGCTTTCATTAATAAAGCAGCCTAATTGCTGGGCAAAAGCTGTTATCAAAAACAAACTTATACAAAGCAGAAATCTCATAATCCAAGGCACTTTCATCATAAATTTAATAAGCAAAAAAACTATACATACTTAACTCTTAAAAGCAAATTAGCGATTAATTTATTTTTTTAAGCTTTTAAAGAAAAATATCAATAAATTTTTTTAAATTTTATTATTTACATTATATAGACATTATGATTTAATCAATACTAATATAGTTTTAATAAAATTTATTATCTATAAAACTCTTTATTTTAGGTATTTTATACATTAAAAATTAAATTATAAATAATTTATTAAAAAAATTATTTAAATTAAATAATTATATTAAGTAATGAGAATTTTTCTCAGCGTTTAAGTAAAAAGCTAAATTTTATGTGTTTGATATATTTTTAACTTAAAGCCATTGGTAATTTAAATTTGTTTAAATAAGCTATAATCCGCCAAAAAAGGAGAGATAATGCTAACGCATTTAGATGAGAAAGATCGTCCAAAAATGGTCGATGTGAGCCCAAAAGATCCTACAAAAAGAGTAGCAACTGCTAGCGGGATCATCAAGATGAGTAAAGAGGCTTTTAGAGCGATAAAAGAAAATACTGGCAAAAAAGGCCCAGTTATCCAAACGGCTGTCGTTGCTGCGATAATGGGAGCAAAAAAGACAAGCGAACTAATCCCGATGTGCCATCCACTAGCTATTTTAGGCGTGGATTGTGATATCGAAGAGCTATCTGAAATTTGTGCTTTTAAGCTTTATGTGAGCGTAAAAATAGAGGGCAAAACAGGCGTTGAGATGGAGGCATTAACTGGCGTAAGCGTGGGACTTTTGACCATTTATGATATGGTAAAAGCTATAGATAAAAGCATGGAAATAAGTAATATCGTGTTAGAGAGTAAAACAGGAGGAAAAAGTGGCGAGTATATGCGATCTAAATAACAAAAAAGCAAAAATTGATTACCCAACGCATTGGGAATACAAAATAATATTTGACGCAGATGTCAATGTAGAAGAAAAGGTAAAAGAGATAGTAAAAGATAGAGAATTTAAGCTAGTCTTTTCAAAATTTAGCAAAGATAAAAAGTACGCTAGCTATGACTTAGCCGTACTTGTTTTAAGCGAAGAAGAGAGGCTAGAGATATTTTCAGCACTAAAACACGAAGCAAAATACGTTTTATAAGGTAAAAGATATGAACAATTTAGAACAAAATTTACATGATTATAAAAACAGTGATGGCTTATTAATAAGCATAAAAGCTCTTTGCAATAACTTCTTTCAAGATGCTGCGAGCAAAGATATAAATGCTTTGCCAGAAATTTTAAAGGCTAAAATGAACGAGCTTTATGACAAAATGAACAAAGAAGATCTCATAAATGCAAAAAATCTAAAAAGTGCCATGGAGGGAATAAATCAGGCCATTGTCGGCACTGAAGAAAAGGCACTTTACGAGCTACTTGATAAAAAAGATGAGCTAAATCGTGCAATAGAAGCAAAACGTGAAGAGATAAAAAATAGGCTCAAAATTTCATTTGAAGCAGCTGAAGAGGTCGTAAAAGATAGAAATTTTAGTGAAAAAGAGGAAATTTTAGAGCTTTTAAATAATGCGATCATTAGAGAAACAAGGCTTCTTGGTATCTTAAAAGAAAGTGCTCAAATCGCATTTTTAACAACTCTTGAAGGTGCAAAAGATGTCGAGGAAACAGCTGGCGCGATAGCTAAAAATATGACTTATGTTGCGATAATTGGAGGAGAGTTTAGCAAAGAGCGGATACTTGAAATTTCAAAAAACATCATCATAGCAGCAGCAAATTTAGCAGATGAGGGTCATATCTTTGCAAAAGAGCTGATAAGTGGAGCGATAAGTGGTACAAGAGATGGCATTTTAAGAGCCATAGAAAAGCTTAAAGATGAGGCGAAATTTGCTCCAGATGAGCTTAGGCTAAACTCACAACTACTAAACTTAAAAAATATTGATGAAGAATTTATAGCCTTGCTTAGGGAACTTGAAAAGGAATTTGAAGGTGTAGCAAGAAATGAGATCGAAAATGTGATAAATAGCGAGCTAGATACAAATCTAGCAAAATTTAAACGCATTAGCGATCAAGCAAGAGAGCAGATCATTTCAAGGATAGAAGAGTTAAGGTCAAACGGCATGGTAAAGCTTATGAGTGAGGCAAATAATAAATTTGAAGCCTTAAAACAAGAGCTAAATGACAAGAGTAAAAAGCTAAAGCTAAATTTTGATACAAATGACAAAATCGAAGAGATCAAACAAGAGATCGCTAATCTTGAGAAGAAAGCCAATGAAAAATTTGAAGACATTAAGCAAATAGACATCAAATCAGAAGCCAAGAAATTTGGAGATAGGGCTTATCAAGCTGCAAAAGATCTATTAAATGTTATTAAAAAAGATAAAAAAGAGGATTAAATTATCAAGCTTATCTTGAAATTTTTCCTGAAAGATACTCGAGTTATATATTCTTGCCAAGTGTGAAAATTTTTCTACACTTGGCTTTTACTTTCTAAAGCCTTAAAATCACAAAAATAGATAAAGTAAAAATGCTCCCAAAATCAAGCGGTAGATGACAAAGGGCAACATCCTGATTCTTGAGATGATCCCCATAAATAGCTTAACGCAAAGATAAGCACTAACAGCACTTATGATAACACCAAGGGCGATGTCGCTCCATGGCAGAGCATTTGGGTCTTTTATGAGCTTGATACTCTCGAGTCCGCCGGCTAGGATGATGACTGGGATCGACATCAAAAATGAGAAATTTGCACTACCCTTGTGGCTAAATCCTAAAAAAAGTGCTGCTGTCATCGTCACACCTGATCTTGAGACGCCAGGGATGAGCGCCACAGCTTGAGCAAGGCCAATAATAAGCGCAAATTTTATGGTCATTTCATATTCGCTTTTGTTTGATGAGCGAAGATCAGCAAAGTAAAGTGCTATGCCAAAGACGATCGTAGTAATAGCGATCACAACGCCGCTTCTTGCGTATTCTTCGATAATGTTGTTAAATAAAAGCCCAAAGATCCCCACTGGAATGGTAGCAAAGCCGACACACCAAACAAGCAAGCTATCGCCTACCATCTTTCGTTGTGCGATTGAGGCAAAAAAGTCACGAAGTAGCTTAAAAATCGTATCTTTAAAATAAAAAAGTATCGCGCTTAACGTACCAACGTGCACTGCCACATCAAAAGCAAGACCTTGATCTGGCCAGCCAAGTAGCTTTGGCACCAAGATAAGATGAGCCGAGCTTGAAATGGGCAAAAATTCGCTTATGCCTTGCACTAAGGCCAAAACAATAACATGAGAAATTTCCATAAAATGCCTTTTTTGATTTTAGATTGCAGTTGGGGATTTTACTCCCCAAGATTAAACTTATATAAGTTCGCTAGCAAAATTTGCAAGTTTTTGTGGCGTAAATCCAAAGTGATCAAATAGCTCGTTCGCCTTGCCACTAGCGCCAAAGCTATTCATACCATAAACTGCGTCGGCAAATTTATACCACTCATAGCCAGTTGCAGCTTCAACTGCGATGATAGTCGTGTTTTTATCTAAAATTTTAGCCACATACTCATCTGGCTGCTCGCAAAGTAGGTCAAAACAAGGAGCTGACACGATGTTTACGCCAATGCCTTGTTGGCTAAGAATTTCAGCTGCCTTTACACAGAGTGAGACCTCGCTACCGCTTGCTATAAATGTTATCTTTGCATCTTTTGCCGAGCTTAAAAGATATGCGCCGTTACTAACCTCGCCAAATTCGCCTTTTGCAAGTGGCTCAAGCCCTTGACGGCTAAGCACAAAGGCACTTGGAGCGTTTAAATTTAGCGCTGCGCGCCAGCTAGCTGCATTTTCATTGCCATCAGCTGGGCGGAAAGTGTAGAAATTTGGCATCGCTCTAAATGTGCTAAGCTGCTCGATAGGTTGATGTGTCGGACCATCTTCGCCAACGCCGATACTATCGTGCGTGAAGACAAAAAAGTGCTTGATGCCCATGAGTGCTGCTATCCTTGCACTTGGCTTTAGATAGTCGCTAAAGATGAAAAATGTCGCTGAAAATGGCAAGAAAAGGCCGTATCTAGCGATACCGTTGTTGATGGCCGCCATAGCGTGCTCTCTGATGCCGTAGTGGATATTTTTACCATTTGGGAAGTCGCCCATACCCTTTAGCTCAGTCTTATTTGAAGGAGCTAAGTCAGCGCTACCGCCGATAAAGCCAGGGAGTTTTTTCGCTATCTCATTTAAAATGACATGGTTTGTATCTCTTGTGGCTAGCTTTTTGTCGCTAAAGTCTGAAAATTCGATCTTGTTAAAGTCTGGATTAAGAAGTGAATTTAATAAATTTTTGCCTTCAATGCTTAGTGCCTCAACCTTTTTGTTCCACATCGCCTCTTCTAAATCGCCCTTTTCAACTGCGCCTATAAACCTTAAAAGCACGTCCTCATCAATGGCAAATTTCTTCTCAGGATCAAAACCAGCTGCAGCCTTTGCCTTTTTGATGATCTCTTCGCCAAGTGGCGCGCCGTGGCTATGATGTGAGCCCTCAAGCTCCATTGCACCACGTGCTATGCGTGTGTTTGCGATGATTAAATATGGTGACTCTTTCTCGTTTGCCTGCTCTAGTGCAAATTCGATCTGGTCATAGTCGTGTCCGTCGATACGTGCGACCTCCCAGCCCTGCGCCTCAAACCTGGCTTTGACATCCTCGCTAAATGCGATCGCTGTGTCGCCCTCGATCGTGATGTTGTTTGAGTCGTAGATGAGCACAAGGTTATCTAATCTTAAATTTCCGGCTACCGAACATGCCTCGTAGCTTATGCCCTCTTCTAGGTCGCCGTCGCCGCAAAGGCAGTAAATTTTATGATCGATTATTTTATTGTCTGGCTCGTTTAGCACGTTTGCAGCGTATTTTTCTGCCATGGCTAGACCGACTGCATTTGCCACGCCTTGGCCAAGTGGGCCAGTGGCCACCTCAACGCCTGGAGTGTGAATTTCTGGGTGTCCTGGAGTATTTGAGCCAAGTTGGCGAAAATTTTTAAGCTCATCAAGGCTTAAATCGTAGCCGCTTAAGTGCAAGAAGCTATAGACCAAGCTTGATGCGTGACCACCGCTAAAAACGAGCCTATCTCTATTTAGCCATTTTGGATTTTTTGGATTGTGTTTTAAAAAGCTGCTTAAAACCACCATAATATCAGCTAGGCCCATAGGAGCACCTGGGTGTCCGCTGTTAGCGTTTTGCACCATATCAGCGCACAAAAATCTTATAGTATCGGCTTGTTTTTTTAGCATACCATCTCCTTTTATTGCTTTGGATTATACAAAAAAGTGATTAAAACTTGCCTTGCGTTTTGGTTTAAAATGTCCAAAAAGTGATATAAATTTTCTAAATTTTTAGTAGCAAAAAGCTAGAAATTTCTAGCTTTTATCTGAGGTGTTTATCTGTAAGCTCTAAGATCATCTTAGCGATGCTTGCATCTATCTGCTTTAGCGCCTCTTCTATCTCGCAAATTAGCTCATCTTTTTTCTTTTTTGCGCCAGATAGACCAAGTAAATTTGTAAATGAGTTTTTAGCTAGGTCATTGTGCACGGGTTTTCCAGCAGCTAGCTCGTCGCTTGTAAGATCGATGATATCGTCTTGTATCTGAAAAGCAAGCCCAAGCTTTAGGCCGATATCATAAATTTTCTCGCACTCTATTTCATTTAAATTTACTATCACAGCGCCCATTTTTAGGCTAGCAGCGATCAGCTTTGCGGTCTTGTGGATGTGCAAAAAGACCAGCTCATCAAGGCTTAGCATCTTGCCAGAGAGACCAAATTTAGCTTTTGCTCTTTTGATGTCCTCTTTGTTTGTATTTTCAAAAAAACAATCCAGCGCCTGACCTAGCACCATGCCGCTAACGCCAGCATTCTCGCTTAAAATTTCCACGCATTTTATACGCGTGTCGGCTGGTAAATCGGCATGTGAAATTTCATAAAAAGCATGCGTATTTAGTGCATCTCCTGCAAGTATCGCAGTAGTCTCGTCATAGGTTACATGAAGCGTTGGTGTGCCACGTCTTAGGCTTGCGTTATCCATAGATGGCAAGTCATCATGAATGAGCGAATAAGTGTGCATCATCTCAAGCCCCAAAGCCACTCTCATGGCCCTTTGCGTGAGGCTTTTATCCACGTTTTCCACCACACCAAGAAGCAAAAGCGCCCTAAAGTGCTTGCCTCCAGCCTTTAGCATAACGCCAAGAGCCTCCTCGTAGTAAGGGTGAAAGCTAGGCGCTTTTGGCAAATTTGTATTTAGAAATTTTACAAAGTTCTCAAGTAGGCTCATTTTGGCACTCTTGCAAAAAACTGAAAGTCATTTCTAGTAAATAGCAGCGTAAAATTTTTTAACTCACCAAGCTTCTCTAAAAGCTCTTCACGACTACTCACGCTTTGTTTATCAAAACCCAAAATTTTATCGCCGGTCTTGATGCCAAAAATTTCTGCATTCGACTTTGGCTCGACCTTGGTAACGACTAAATTTTTATCCACCGTGATACCATAATCCACCAAAATCTTATCATCAAGCATTGTTTGTGGCTCTTTTGGCATGATATTAAAATTTGGTATATCAAGGCTTGAAGGGGCGTCTACATCGAGGCTTTGGTTAAATTTCACATCCCCGCTTACTGGCACTTGAAAGAGCATTTCTTGCTTATCGCGCTTCACAATGATGTCAAGCTTTGCGCCCTTTGGAGCAAAAAGCACCATCTCATTTAGCTCTCTTAGGCTCTTTGGCTTGATACCATTTACACTCACTAGCTCGTCATCAACCATCATCATCTTGCCACGGCCCAAAGGGTCAACAAGACCCACAAAAAATTTATCCTCTTTTTGTAAAAATTTCACGCCGATATCACCGTAATAGACGTCATCATAAGATACAAAGTGCTTTAGATAGCGATTTGGTATAAATTTATCAGCTCCAACAGCTATGCCTATCATTTTGCAACAAGGTGTGTTTATCTCGCCAGTCGCGTTATACTCGAAGCTTAGCGTATCAAAGTCGCCTAAATTTTGCCCCAAAGACTTGATGTGACCCATGACGGTGTTGTTTGCGTCATTTAAGATGCCAACCCAAGTGCTCTTTTTGATGCGCTCCTCGTTGGTTTCATCAGCCATCACAACAGGGCTTAGCTCCTTGCTAGAGCGGACCAAAAAGAGCTGCAAATATGGGTCAAATTTGACATATTCGCCAAGTGGAGCTCCCTCACTTTTTGGTACTGCGATCAAATTTTTAGTGATAGCCACACCAAAGTGTTTATTTACCGAGACGATTGAGTTTTTGTTCTTTTCAAAGCAGGCGTTAAAATCTTCTTGAGTTGGCCTAGGATCGGCGTTTAAGAAAAGAGATGATAGTAAAAAAGCAAGGGCAAATTTATGATCTAGTCTCATTTTATCCCCATCGAAGCAAGGTCACCAAGCATCCTTGAAGCGGTGTTTTTCTTATCGGCCTCAACTGATTTTAGCACATCATTTACGGCGCTTATTAGTAAAATTTGCATACTCTCTTTATCTTCAAGCAAGCTATCATCTATGCTGATATCAAGTATCTCGCCGCTGCCGTTTGCTCTCACGCTTACAAGTCCGCCACCACTTTTTGCGCCAAATTCTTTATTTTTACTCTCTTCTTCCATCTGCTTGGCCTGCTTTTGTACATCCTCAAGCATCTGCCCCATCTTTGAAAAGTCAAATCCCTCAAACATCGCCTACTCCTTTATGATCTCGTTTTTGTTATTTACGTGCACGATGGTTGGCTTAAATTTCTTAGCCTTTTTAAATTTCATGCTAGCGTAAGCCACGATGATGACCACGTCGCCCACGCAGACCTTTCTAGCAGCTGCGCCGTTTAGGCAAATTTCGCCTTTTTTGCCTTTTATCACGTAGGTGGCAAATCTCTCGCCGTTGTTTACATCTAAAATTTCAACCTTTTGATTTTCTATCAAATTTGCAGCCTTTATAAGCTCCTCGCCGATGCTGATCGAGCCAACATAGTTTAAATTTGCGTCTGTTACGACGGCTCTGTGGATCTTGCTAGCTAAAATTTCTATATTCATTTTTACCTCTTTAAAAGCTCTTTTACTACTTCTTTGTCGCTAAATTGGTGTTTGACGCCCTTTATCTCTTGATATGGCTCGTCGCCTTTGCCAAGTATGACAAGCGCCCAGCCAGGCTCAAGCTTGCTAATGGCCAGTGCGATCGCCTCTTTGCGGTTGGCATTTCGTATCAAATTTTCATTTTGGCTCATGCCAGCGCAAATTTCATCTATTATGCTCTCTGGCTCTTCGCTTCTTGGATTGTCACTTGTGACGATACAAATTCTTGCGTATTTTTGGGCTATCGCTCCCATTTTAGGGCGTTTTGTCCTATCCCTGTCACCGCCTGCGCCAAAGACTGCGATCAAATTTAGATGTCTAAGCGAGTTTAGCACCTTTTCGATACCATCTGGCGTATGGGCAAAATCCACGATGACTAGCGGATCGGTACTAACCACCTCCATTCTGCCACTAACCCCTTTAAATTTGCTTATCGCCTTTGAAAGCACGGTCGCCTCTGGACGCTCTAGCAGGCAAACGGCGCCAAGAGCTGCAATTAGGTTGTAAAGATTAAACTCGCCTTGAAGGCTTGAGTCTATCTCCACATCACCATTTGGCGTCTTGATAACCGCGTCTATGCCGTCCTTTAACCCATAAACTATCGGCGCAAAGCTGGCTGGCTTTTTAAGCGAATACGTATAAGCGTTTTTTGGATTAAATTTAATGCCATTATCATCAGCATTTATAAGCTTCATGCAATCATCGTCAAAAAAGCTTGATTTTACCCTAGCGTACTCCTCCATGCTCTTATGGTAGTCGAGGTGGTCTTGAGTCAAATTTGTAAAAATTTTAAGAGCAAATTTTAAGCTCTCGATGCGTTTTTGAGCGATAGCGTGTGAGCTAACCTCCATCACGAAGTACTCGCAGCCTTGCTCGCTGGCTGCTTTGAGGTAAGAAAGCGTCTTTAAAATGGCACTCGTCGTAAGCGCCTTGTCATCTATCTGCTTGCCCTCTACAAATGCCCCTCTAGTACCACTTAGGCCACATTTTTTGCCTAAATTTCGCAAAGTCTCATAGATAGCAGCAGCCGTTGTGGTCTTGCCATTCGTACCTGTGATGCCAACTATCTTTAAGTTTTCGTCTATTTTTAAAAGCTTTTTGCACTCTTCAAGAGTAATTATCTTTGCGCCATTTTTTACCGCAGCCTCTGCAAATCTCGCATTTGCAGCAGTTTGCACAAAAAATGAGCCTTTTTCGCACTCGTTTGAGTCATCTGTTATGAAGCTATTTTCTACTGATATTTTCATCGTTTTGTCTTTTTTGTATCTCTTTAAAAAGCTGATCTATACGCTCGTCACCGCCAAACATCACCGCCGCACTCTCAAGATAGTTTATACTCATTTCGATGAAGTCATTTTTTATCAAATTTCCCAAAAATTCTAAAAAATCATCTTTGTTTGAGATCATAACCTTGGTTGAGAACATGATGTTTTCAAAGACCTTTTTGAAGCTCCCGTCCTTATAAACAGCCTTTTTAAAGTCCTCGTAGCTGATCGCGTCTTGCTCTTCAAAATACTCATCGCTAGCCAATCTTGATTCTAAAATTTTTAAAATTTCATCCATTCCTTCATCATCTTCGCCAGCTCTTAGTTTATCCATAAAATAGTCAAATAAAAGTTTTGCTTCCTCTGCATTTTTCTCGCCAAGGGAGCAAATTTGTATCAAAAATAGTAAATTTTTATCCTGTGTCTTTTCGTAAGCTAGAGAGAAGTAAAAGATCGCTTCTTTAAATTTTGAGCGTTTAAAGTGTTTAATGCCTATTTTTTTATAATCTATCAATGTCAAATTCCTCGCCAATCGGGATATTTACGATCTCAAGCTCTGGGTGAATATCCATACGAAGTTGTCTTTCGAGTCCATATTTTAGTGTAGTTGTGCTAGCCGCACATCCATGACAATGCCCTGTGAGTCTTACGTAAATTTTGCCGTTTTTTATGCCAAGTAGCTCCATGCCACCGCCATCATTTTCAAGCATCGGTAATACCTTTTGCAAACTCGCACTGACTGGTTTTAAAAGTTCTTCATCGCTAAATGGGATCATATCTTTTTCCTATTAATTTTTTGGGCTATTATAGCAAAATAAAAATGCAAAAAATAATGGCTATATTTTTGCTTAGCGCTAATTTTGCTTTGTAATGTAAACCTTTTTGATACGCCTAGTCAGCTTTAGTTTTTAAATATTTGAGCTAAAATTTAGTAAATTTTTGATTATAAGTTTTAGGATAAAAGGGCAAATTTCGCCCTTTTTGTTTAATCTATTAGAAGCGATTTTATATCTACTTTTTGCTCGATCATCTTGCTCTCAAGCATAAATTCTTGCGTAGCCTCAAGTGCTTTTATATCTTCAGGCGTGATCTTTGGACTAAAGTCATACTGCGGATACATACTCTTTACCGCCTCTATGCTAAGCCCGGTCTCTTCAGCTGTAAATTTTAATGCCTCTTCCTCATTTGCTTTCATAAAAGCTAAAATTTCATCTTGAGCCTTTTTAAATTTTTCAACTAGATCTTTATGCTTTTTGTAAAATTCTCCGCTTGTAGCAGTGACGATGACTGGAGTGATGACACCCTTGCCTGTTGTTACGACACTAAGTCCTGATTTTTTAGCATTATAAGCAGCTGGTCCAGCAAGAAGTGCTGCATCGACACTGCCATTTTCAAGTGCAGCTTGTGCAGATGGGATGCCCATAGAAACGAACTCTACGTCATTTATACCAAGTCCGCTAAGAGCAAGATACCTAACCAAAAGCTCATTTAATATCGTACCTTTTGGCCCTGCTATTTTTTTACCTTTTAAGTCTTTAGCGGTTTTTATGCCTTTATCTTTAGCAAATATCGCAAAAGCTTCAGGTGCTCTTGAATAGGCACTTATGATCTTTATGTCAGCTTTGTTCGCTGCGGCAAGTATGACTGAGGTTCCGCCAACACAGTTTAGAAACTGGAGCGAATTTGAAGCTAGAGCTTGAGTCTGCTTTGCACCTGATGTTATCTCAGAGTACTCGACTGGCACGCCAAAAGATTTAGCATAAAAGCCTTTAAATTTATCAACGATTGAGGGGACGTTTAGCGGCGATTTGACATAGGTCATACCGATCTTATCTAGCTCACTTGCGTTTGCTACTAGACAAAGCAAAGAGGCTGCACACAAAATCTTAAAAAACTTTCTCATATTTGCTCCTTTAAAAATTTTTCCAAATTATATAACTTTTTGCTTCGTTTTGGTTTTAATTATCATTTTATAAAATGCTAAATTTCACTTAAAATTTTACGCTTTAAATTTATTAGTTCATCGCAAAGCAAATCTCTTGGCTTAGCTAGATTTGACAGATCATAATTTGATTTTGTCCCACCTTTTTCAAGCAAAATGATCTCATCTGCTAAATATAGAGCTTCATCGACATTATGAGTGACAAAAATGATGGTTTTACCGGCTTGGAGCTTTAAAATTTCAGCCTGCATGCTGGCTCTCGTAAAAGCATCAAGTGCCGCAAATGGCTCATCCATAAGGATCAAATTTGCTTCATATGCAAGCACTCTAGCAAGAGAAACGCGCGAACTCATGCCGCCAGATAGCTGCGAAACAGCGGCAAATTTAAAGTCGCTAAGCCCTATCATCGATATGAGCCTATCTATCTTTACCTCGTCTATCTCATGCTTTTTAAGCGCAAATACGATATTTTCATAGACATTTAAAAAAGGCATGAGCCTAGGCTCTTGAAAGACAAAGCCAATCTTTGCTTGCTCTTTAAATTTTATCTCGCCTAGACTTACACCCTCAAGTCCAGCAATAAGCCTTAAAAGCGTAGTTTTACCGCATCCACTTCTGCCAAGTATAACAGTGATCTTATCTTTTTTTATACTTAAATTTAGCTCTTTTAAAACGTCGATACGCTTGTCATGGATAAAAAAATGCTTTGATAAATTTAAAATTTCTATCATTTTTCACCTCGCAAAAGGCTAAATTTAGCTATCAAAAACAAAAACAGCCTATCTATGAGCACGCCGCAAATGCCGATCGTAAAAATGCCCACAAATATCCTATCTGCGCGTGAAAGCTCCTCAGCGTCAAGTATGAGATAGCCTAGCCCGCTAGAAGCTGCGATCATCTCCGCTCCCACAATCGCTCGCATCGCGTAGCCAAAACCTATGCGCATACCTACAAAAATATCTTTTATGGCATTTTTTAGGATGATTTTGTAAAAAATTTCAAATTTACTAAAACAAAAAATTTTACCAACCTCAATAAGCTTCACATCGCAGCTAGTTAGCCCTTTTGAAATACTTAAAAACATTGGGAAAAACGATGCTAGTATGATAATAATAATTTTTGGTGTTTCGTTTATACCAAACCAAAGTACCAAAATAGCAATAAGGCTAAGTGGCGGAACATTTCTAAAAAATTCTAAAATCCACTCATAATAAATGCTAGCTTTTGGAAATAGCGCCGCCACTCCGCCAAAAGCAAATGCCAAAACAAAAGCCAAAATATAACCAATAAATATGCGCTTAAAGCTAATCATCACATGCGTTATTAACTCGCCACTTAAGCTCATATCAAACATTGTTTTAAGTGTCGTAATAGGACTTGGTAAGATATAAGGTGTGAAAATTTCTAGCTCGCAAACGACCTGCCAAAGGGCAAAGATCGCTAGGATCAAAACGCTCTTTTTAAAAATTTCTATCACAGCCCATCTCCATTGTGACAGCCATTTTCGCAGTATAAAAGCTCGATGATCTGATAGTTTTTAAGCTCGCTAAATTTATATGAAAATGCGTTTTGTATCTTTTTTTTACTGCATAAGCTTAGTGTTTTTATGCCTAAATTTTCAAAAAATCCAGGAGGAATCGGACTTGATTCTATTTTGTTTATTTGTAAATTTATATCGTTTAGCTCTTTAAATTTTTTCCATGTTAAAAATGTAGTTCGCTCTAATTTTAAAGAATTTCCAAGCTCAGCCAAGTCATCGCAAGGCGTTGTTATATAAAGCCACTCATCTTCTTTTAGCTTTGAGCTAAGCTCGATGGCGCTTTCAATTAAAATGGGATTTAAGCTTGAAATATTATTTGAAAATTCTTTGAAATTTGATCTTATAAAATTTACAGCTCTTGGACATCGACTATCTAAAACCATGCCTTTAGAGCATAAATTTTTATATGAATTTTTGACATCACGAACATGATCTTTTTCGCACTCTACTATGTTAAAGCCCTTATTTTGCAAAAGCTCTTTTAGCGTAGAGAAGTCATACATATTTTTTACAACGGGATTTAGCCAAAGTAGCTTTCTCACGAGTTCTCCGTAATTTTAATAATAGAAATCAAGATTCTATCATTTAAAAATTTAAACCAAGTAAAAAGAGCCTCTTATGACTAAAATCATAAAAGATAGGCGGTACAAAAAGCTAAACTTAGCCTACACTTTTATATCTAGTTTATGTTTTTGCTCCACTTTTTCCATTAGTTTTAGTATATCAACTCCGTTTTTCTCAAGCTGCATTAGCTCCTTAAGATAGGCAAATTTCTCATCTTTATTGATGTCGTAAGTAGCCAGTTTCTCACTTCGTCCGATCACTGAAGCATAGACTTTGTTGCCATCGAGTTTGTCCGTATTTTGCACATTATAAAGCGAGAGCACGCCCTCTACCACCTCTTTAAAATCCGCCCCACTCTTCATGCCAGCTTTCATGAGCGTAAGAAATCTCTGTCTGCTCTCTTCATCAGTAAAATTTATACTTTGTAGCGTCTGGTACTCGATTGGCGGCTTATTAGTGCTAGTTAGCATAGAGATGGCCTTTTTGCCTATCGTAATGCTTTCTACGCCGACTCTTTCGCCAAGATACTGCCTAAGTGCATAATCAATCCACTTATCTTTAAACTCATCTATGCTTAGGTCCTTATCAAGTATCTCAAACCCTTCCACGTGGCTCTTGTGACCAAGCCCAAGAAGTGTGTTATCAAGCTTTGATGTATACTCTTTTGCAAAGAGATCGACATCTGTTGGATAATATCCTATGATCTCTTCGTGAGCTCTGCCAAAGCCAAGTGCTTTGGTCTGGTTGATAAAATTTTTGAGATCATTTATCTCATCTTGGCTGACTTGTTTGTCATATCCCATGAGCTTGCCCCAGATGCTTATCTTGCCATTAGCAGCTATGCCTGATAGCGAGAAATTGCTAGCAAATGTTAGATTCTCACTATTTTTTTGAAATTTTGTCGTATTTGTTTCATTTAAATTTATTGGCTCACCTCTAGTATCGGTATGACTTTTTTGCTCATCAACCAAACCGCTAGATAAATTATTTAAAGAATTTTTGTCTATATTGGATTTAGTATTTTTAGTATCAAGCTCTTGCGCTCTACTACTTTGCGAGCCAATATAAAAATTTGTCCCAACTCCATTTACACTACCTATCATCTCAAATCCTTTGAAATTTATTAGATGCCTGAAACAAATATCGTCTTAATAAAATAAAATTTTAGCATAGAGTTCAAAGGTAAAAATTTAAAATATATGATTTTAGATTAAAGGATTTACAACTTTTAACTATTAAATTTATGATTTTTTGGTTAATAAAATTTGATAAATAATTAAAGAAATTTATACTTTAGAAAGCTTTTGAAAGAAGGATTTTATTTTAAAGGTAAGAGAATTTTATATTCAAGAAATTAAAAAAAGAGAGCCGAAGCTCTCTAATAATTATTCAGCTACTAGCTCTATATAAGCCATCTCTGCTGCGTCGCCTCTGCGAACACGAGTTTTGATGATTCTTGTATAGCCGCCATTGCGCTCTTTAAATTTTGGAGCTACTTCAGTAACTAATTTATTTGTTGTTTCTTTATCTTGTAAAGAAGCAAATACTGCTCTGTGAGCGTTAGAGTCACCTTTTCTGGCTCTTGTAATTAGCTTCTCAACATAGCTTCTAAGCTCTTTTGCTTTTGGTAAAGTCGTCTCTATCTTTTCGCTTTTGATGATAGCTATCGCCAAATTTTTAAGCAATGCAGATCTATGAGATGACGTTCTACCAAGTTTGCGATATCCGTGTTTATGTCTCATCTATTGTCCTTTTATTCTTTTACACTCATTTGTGCTTTAAGCTCGGTTATTTTCTTTCTTAGTTGCTCTTTGCCATCTTTTAACACATCGGCACCAACTGGATAGCCTATCTCTTCCATAACCGCTTTAATCTCTTCAAGAGATTTTTTACCTAAATTTTTAAGCTCTTTAAGCTCATTTTCGTCCATTAATGCAAGCTCGCCGATAAATCTAATATCAGCTTTGTCAAGGCAGTTGAAACTTCTAGCACTTAAATTTAGATCTTCTACGCTAGAAAGTAGCTTTGAAAACTCGCCACCTGCACTTGAGCTAGCAACTGGAGTACTAACATCAATATCTAAAATTCCTTTAAATACTGACATTTGTTGATACATAGCTTCTAAACAATTTTTAAAAGCCTCTATCGGACTAACTTGACCATCAGTTGTTATAGTAAATACGATCTTTTCATAGTCTGGATCATCCTCAACCAAGACATTTTGTATATCATAAACTGCTTTTTTAACAGGTGTAAAAAAAGCATCAAGTGCGATATAGTCGTCTTCAATCTCTTCTCTGATCTCTTCACTAGGAACATATCCGATACCTTTTTGAATGATAACTGAAAAATTTAACTCAGCATCTTCGTTTATTGTAGCAAGGTATGCATCTGGGTTAACGATCTCAACTAGATCATTATTTAGATCAGCCCCAGTTATCTCTTTTGGTCCTTTAAAGCTATACTCTATAACTTCGCGCTCACTGGTACTTTTTAATTTAAATCTGATCTTTTTCAAATTTATAATAAAAAAAGCTACGTCTTCTAGCATACCACGCATACTATCAAATTCATGGCTAACGCCTTTTATCTTTACACCAATAGGAGCAAAACCTACTGTGCTTGTGTAAAGAAGACGACGCAATGGGTGAGCCAAGGTAACAGCATAACCCGCCTCAAAAGGATATGCTGTAATGTTAGCAACATTTTCACTAACACTTTTAACTTCAATTTCAGTTGGCATATAAGCTGATGTAGTAATCTTTCTCATCTTTATACCCTCTATTATTTTGAATAAAGCTCTACTATAAATCTTTCCTCAATAGGAATGATAACCTCTTCTCTTTCTGGATTTCTAGTGAAAATTCCAAATTTTTTCTCTTTTTCAACATCTACCCAAGCAACAATACCAGTTTGTGCTGTAAGATCTATTGCACGAACAATTTGTGGATTGTTTTTAGATTTTTCAACAATCTCTACTTTTGCACCTGGCTCAACTCTATAAGATGGTATATCTACTCTTTTGCCATTTACTAAAATATGTCCATGAGTTACTAGCTGACGAGCAAAACGACGAGTTGTTGCAAAGCCCATTCTATAAACAACATTATCTAATCTTTGCTCTAATAGTTGAACCAAAAGAGCACCGGTATTACCTTCGCGGCGTGCTGCTTCTTGAAATAATCTTCTAAATTGTTTCTCAGAAACACCATACATAAATTTAGCTTTTTGCTTCTCGCGAAGTTGTAAGCCATATTCGCTTATTTTTGCTCTTCTTTGTCCATGTTGTCCTGGTGCATAAGGTCTTTTTTCAAAAGCACTTTTACCAGCAAGTCTTCTTTCGCCTTTTAACGCAAGAGACACACCAAGACGTCTTTCTAATTTTTCAACAGGTCCTGTATATCTAGCCATAATAATTTCTCCTATTTTTCTCTAATTATACGCGGCGGCGTTTTGGCGGTCTACAACCATTGTGTGGTAAAGGTGTAATGTCTTTAAAGAAAGATACCTTAATTCCTTCAACAGTTCCTACACTTTTAACAGCCGTTTCACGTCCGCTACCTGGACCTTGAACCTTAATACCAACTTCTTTTATACCATGCTCTTTTGCTTTATTTAGAGCATCTTCAACTGCCTGTTGAGCTGCATAAGGAGTTGATTTTTTACTACCTTTAAAGCCTAAGCCACCTGCACTACTCCATGCAATAGCATTTCCCATTTCATCAGTTACAGTTACCATAGTATTGTTAAATGTTGCACTGATATAAACGATACCTTTGGCTATACTTTTTCTAACTACCTTTTTCTTAACTATTTTTCTTTTTGCCATTTATTATCCTTTAACCCTTGCCTTACTTAGTGGCCGCACCGACAGTTTTACGTCTGCCTTTTCTGGTTCTAGCATTAGTTTTAGTCTTTTGACCACGAACAGGAAGACCTTTTCTGTGGCGAAGACCTCTATAACTTCCAAGATCCATAAGAGCTTTGATATCCATAGCAACTTGTTTTCTCAAATCACCCTCAACGACGTGGTGCTCTTGAATTTCTTTACGGATAGCTGCCGCTTCGTCTTCACTAAGCTCGTAAACTCTCTTATCGTAAGAAATTCCAGCTGCGTCAAGGATTTGACGAGATTTATAAAGACCTATACCATAGATATAAGTCAAACCATACTCAATTCTCTTTTTGTTTGGTAAATCTACACCTGCAATACGTGCCATGCCTTATCCTTGTCTTTGTTTATGTTTTGGATTTTCGCAGATAACACGAATTATGCCACTACGTTTGACAATTTTACATTTGTCACACATCTTCTTTACAGAAGGACGAACTTTCATTTTAGTCTCCTAAAAATTTATTCCACTTTTTTAGGGGCTGCATCAGGTCTAAAGAAAGAATTTAGACCAACTATTTTCAAAATAAGTGGGGAACTTTGAAAATAATTCTTCATACAGCTTTTCGCAAAGCTTGGATTTTATCCAAAACCAGCTTTAAATTTACTTAGCATATTTGCCAAAAGGCTAAATTTACTTATATCTATAAGTGATCCTGCCCTTATCTAGGCTATATGGCGTAAGTTCTACTTTTACGCGGTCGCCAGGCATTATCTTTATATAATGCATTCTCATTTTTCCAGCGATATGACATAAAATTATATGTTTGTTGTCAAGCTCAACTTTAAAAGTTGCATTTGGTAGTGCTTCAACAACATTTCCATCAATCTCAATGACATCGTCTTTTGCCACAAACTCTCCTTTCTTTAAATTTTTGCTATAAATTTTATGCTTGGCTTAAAATTTCGGCTTTACCATTAACTATTGCCATGCAATGCTCATAATGGCTAGTTCTTAAACCATCTTTTGAGGTTACTTTCCAGTTATCGCTTCCTAAAACTGGCGTGCCGTCTTTTTGGCAGATCATTGGCTCTATACAAAATACCATTCCTTCTTTTATCTTTGGTCCAGCTTTTGGGTTATGCCCCTCAAGATAGTTTGGAATTTCTGGCTCTTCGTGTGGCCTTTTTCCTATACCGTGACCGCAATATCCACGTAAAGGCACATAACCTCTACCAAGAATAAATTTCTCAAGCTCATAGCAAATTTCTTTAAAATGCATACCAGCTCTTATATAGTCAATCGCAAAATATAGTGCATCTTTTGAGCAAGCAATCAAAGCCTCATCTTCTTTTGAAATTTTACCAACTCCAAATGTCCTAGCCGAATCACCAAAATAACCATCTAAATTTGAGCCGATATCAACGCTAACGATATCACCCTCTTTTAGTTTGTATTCATTTGGGATTCCGTGGATCACCACTTCATTGACACTTATGCAAGCCGCATTTGGAAAGCCATAAAGACCTTTAAAAGCAGGTTTTGCCCCAGCAGCCCTTATCATATCTTCACAAATTTTATCTATCTCAAGAAGTGAAATTCCAGGTTTTATGATCGTAGAAACGTGATCAAGAGTTCGAGCGACGATCTTGTTCGCCGCTCTCATTTTCTCTATCTCAGCTGGTCTTTTTAGCATGATAGCCATTTTATAGACCTACTGCGCTTAAAGTTTGGTATTTATTTGTATAAGACTGAGCTTCTATACGCCTCATCGTATCAAGTGCTACTGAAACCACAATAAGCACTGATGTGCCACCAAAATAAAATGGAACACCCATAGTCTTTACAAGTACCCAAGGTAGTGTTGAAATGATACCCAAGTACAAAGCTCCACCTAAAGTTAGCCTGCCAGCTACTTCATTTAGATAGCTAGCTGTACTCTCACCTGGTCTAACGCCTGGGATAAATCCGCCTTGTTTCTTTAAATTTTCACTTATATCTTTTGTGTTAAATACGATCGATGCGTAGAAAAACGCAAAGAAGATGATAAATAAAAATGTTAAAAAGTTAAACATATAGCCATTTGGACTCAAAAAGTCATTGATAGCTTGGATGATTGGATTTGTACTAGCCTGTAAAATCGTACTAGGAAACATCAAAATCGCACTAGCAAATATCGGTGGGATAACGCCACTTAAATTTACTTTGATCGGTATATAGTTCATTATACGTTTGTTTTGATTTTCCATTATCACTTTTCTTGAGTAAGAAATAGGAATACGCCTTTCACCCATCTCAACAAATATAATAGCACCGATGGTAGCTAAGATAATCGCCAAAATAGCGATAACTGTTAGGAAATTCATCTCAGAGGTGTTTACTAAATTTACAGTTCCACCGATCGCACTAGGTATGCCAGAGACGATGCCTGCAAAGATGATAAGACTTATACCATTGCCTATGCCACGTTGTGTTATTTGCTCGCCTATCCACATAAGTAGCATAGTTCCAGTTAGCATAGACACAGCAGAGATCGCGATAAATAAATTTATATCTATCATGATAGCTTGTTCGCCACCGCGTCCGCTTAAGCTTTGAAGTCCGATAGAAACACCGATTGATTGCACAAGAGTGATAACAATGGTTGCATAGCGTATGATTTGCATATATTTTTGCATACCGTCACGCTCTTTTTTCATCTGACCTAATTTCGGAAATGTTGCTGCTAAAAGCTCCATAATGATCGAAGCTGTAATGTAAGGCATGATACCTAAAGAGATGATACTTAAACGCTCAGCAGCTTTACCACTAAACATATTAAATAGACCCAAGGCATTGCTGTTGTTTGAATTAAAAAATTCTTTAATTACGTCGACATTAACACCAGGAACTGGCACATAAGCCAGTATCCTGTATGCGAACAAAAATGCCAACGTGATTAAAATCTTGTTGGTCAGTGTTTTATCCATTATTTTGTTCCGCTAACGCTAACGTTCTCGTCTTTAATCTTAGAAGCAAGAGCTTTTGCGCTTGTACCGATTAGTTTTATCTTAGTAACGCTCTTTGAAATTTTATGAACGCTAGCTATTGTTGCTATTGAAATTTCAGCAAGCTCTTTTATAGCTACAATTTTCTCGACATTAATAACATAAGGTTTTTCAAATTTAGAAGTAAAGCCTACTTTTGGAAGACGTCTTTGAAGTGGTTGCTGTCCGCCCTCAAAACCTCTTTTCTCATTGTAGCCTTTTCTTGCTCTTTGACCTTTGTTACCTTTGCCAGCAGTTTTGCCATTGCCACTACCTTGACCACGACCTATTCTTTTAGTTGCATGAGTTGAACCTGCAGCAGGTGTTAATTTTTCTAATGCCATCTTAACTCCTTTCTCTTAGCTTTTTAGCAAACTAAGTGCTTTTATAGTAGCACGAACGACGTTTGCTGAGTTATTTGAGCCAAGTGATTTAGTAAGGATATCCTTAATACCTGCAAGCTCGATAATAGGACGTGCACTACCACCAGCGATAACACCAGTACCCTCGCTAGCTGGGCGAAGTAGCATTCTACTTGCGTTGTATTTTACCTCTACATCGTGAGGGATAGTTGTGCCTTTGATCTTAACGTGGATAATATTTTTAAATGCGTCGTCAATCGCTTTTCTCATCGCATCTGGTACCTCTTTAGCTTTACCATAACCAAAGCCAACTAGACCATTTCTATTACCAACAACAACTAAAGCTGTAAATCTAAATCTACGACCACCTTTAACAACCTTTGTAACCCGACCGATATCGACGATTACTTCTTCAAATTCTTCTCTATTATATTTTTCCATCGATTTTCCTTTGGGTTATAGCTTGATGCCATTTTCTCTTAAAGCTTCAGCAAATGCTGCGATGACGCCATGATACAAATAACCATTTCTATCAAAAACTGCAATATCTATCTTCTTAGCTTTTAAAGCCTTAGCAAATTCTTTAGCTAAAGTGACCGCACCTTCTTTATTTGCTTTTATGCCTATCTTTCTACCATCTACTGCAGCTAGTGTAGTAGCTGTAACGTCGTCAATCGCTTGAACATAAAGAGTTCTGTTTGATTTGAAAATAGAAACTCTTGGGCAAGATGCAACACCAGAAATTTTACCTCTGATTCTTCTTTTTCTCTTAATTCTAAGAGCGATTTTTCTTTTTAGTACTTTTGCTGTCATTTACCGCTCCTTACTTCTTAGATGTCTTGCCCGCTTTGCGGATGATGCGTTCTTCTAGATATTTAACGCCTTTGCCTTTATATGGCTCAGGTGGTCTAAATCCTCTAACTTGAGCAGCCACTTGGCCTACTACTTGTTTGTCATCGCCTTTGATAGTAATAACGTTTTTCTCAACACTAGCTTCAACACCTGCTGGTAGCTCATAGTTGATAAGGTGTGAAAAACCAAGAGAAAGCTCTAAAATTTTACCTTTTGCAGCTGCTTTGTAACCAACGCCGTTGATCTCAAGCTGGCGAGTAAAGCCTGCTGTGATACCAGTTACGATGTTATTAGCAAGTGCTCTATATGTTCCCCAGTAAGCTCTACTTTGGCGATCTTCGCCTTTTGGAGCAAAAACTATATGACCATTTTCTATCTTGACATCAACATGACCTTTTGTGTCAAGCTCTTTTATATGATTGCCCTTTTTAAATTTTAGGACATTATTTTCAACGCTAACGTCTACACCACTTGGGATAGCGATAGGCTGTTTTCCAATACGTGACATTTTTTTCCTTTACTTGTCTAGGGTGTTCCTACATTTACGAATAAACACCACAATGCCGTAAATTTGATCGTCAAATTTGACGAAACCTTCATTTGAATTTCTAAATTTAGCTTTGGCAAAATCTAAAATTTTACCAAGCTAAAAAATTTAACCTTAAAATCATAAGGTTAAATAGCGTTTAATGCAGTTTATTACCAAACCGTACAAAGAACCTCGCCGCCAACGCCAGCTTTACTTGCTTCGATACCGCTCATAACGCCTTTGCTTGTACTAACGATAACCGTTCCGTAACCATTTTTAAAACGCTTAATGTCGTCTTTGCCTTGATAAACACGGCGACCAGGCTTTGAAACCCTTTTAAGCTCGTTTATAACGCTTCTGCCGTACTCATCATACTTTAAAACTACATTTATAAATTTCTTGTTACCTTCTTCGATAACGTTGTAGCTCTCGATATAGCCTTTTGCTGCAAGGATAGAAAGAGTAGCCTCAACAACCTTAGAATGAAGCAATTTCGCAGTTTCAAGCTTTCTCATACTTGCATTTCTAATGCGTGTTAATCCATCTGATATTAAATCGTTTAACATTTCTCTTCCTTACCAACTTGCTTTTTTAAGACCAGGTATCAGGCCTTCGTTAGCCATTTTTCTTAGGCAAACACGGCAAATTCCAAAATCTTTATAAACAGAGTGCGGACGACCGCAAATTTGGCATCTAGTATAGCCACGAACCGCAAATTTTGGCTTGCGTGCAGCTTTTGCTATCATTGATTTCTTTGCCATTTTACTTTCCTTTTGCAAACGGCACACCAAATAGCTCTAGCAATTTGAATGCCTCTTTATCATTTTTAGCCGTAGTAGCAATCGTAATATTCATACCATGAGTTCGTAAAATTTTATCATACTCAACCTCTGGAAACATTAGCTGCTCACTAAGACCGAAGTTATAGTTTCCACGTCCATCAAAACCATTTTTTGGAAGACCACGGAAGTCTTTAACTCTTGGGAGAGCAACGCTGATTAGCTTATCTAAGAAAGCATACATTTGCTCTTTTCTCAAAGTTACTTTGATACCAACAGGAAAACCTTCGCGAACTTTAAAGCCAGCAACTGATTTTTTAGCATCAGTGATAACTGCTTTTTGTCCGGCGATAAGTGAAATGGTATCAGCCATATTTTGAAGCACTTTCTGATCTTTCGCAGAGTCTCCTGCACCTACACTGATCACAATTTTCTCAAGCGCAGGGATAAGCATTGGATTTTTGATGTCAAATTCTTTTACGAGAGCTGGCTTGATAGTTTCGTTAAATTTATCTTTTAATCTACTCATATCTCTTATCCTTCAACTTTCGTGACATTTGATATGTCAATTGGCATCTCTTTATTTACGTGACCACCATTTGGAGTTTTTTCGCTTGGTTTGATAGCTTTTTTAGCTATTTTGCATCCCTCAACTATAACCTGACCTTTTTTTGCAAGAACTGCTAAAATCTTACCAGTTTTGCCTTTATCGTCACCAGCGATGATCTTAACGGTATCGCCTTTTTTGACTTTAAATTTTACATTAGCCATTATAAAACCTCCGGAGCTAGCGAAACAATTTTCATAAAGTTAGCATATCTAACTTCACGTCCAACTGGTCCAAAAATACGAGTGCCGACTGGCTCTTTTTTGCTATCAAGTATAACAGCTGCGTTCTCATCAAAGCGGATTAGCGAACCATTATCTCTTTGAACCTCTTTTTTAGTTCTTACGACAACAGCTTTTACAACCTGTCCTTTTTTGATCTTACCATTTGGAAGAGCTTTTTTAACAGAGCAAACTATGATATCGCCAAGTGTAGCGTATCTTCTTTTGCTGCCGCCAAGAACTTTTATACACATTAACTCTTTTGCACCACTATTATCAGCAACTGCAAGTCTTGTAAAACTTTGAATCATTACTCAACTCCCTTTGCCAATACAGCTTTTAAGCGAAAATTCTTGCGAGCTGAAAGTGGTCTGCACTCAATTGCAACAACTGTATCGCCTGCTCTTGTCTCATTTTTTTCATCATGAACTAAATACTTTTTAAAGCGTTTTACAAATTTATGGTATCTTGGGTGCATAACGCGTCTTTCTACCAAAATAGTAGCTGTTTTATCTCCAGCTTTTTGTAAAACAACACCTTGAATTTCTCTTTTTAATGCCATTTTACGCCCCTTGTCTTGTTGCACTAATTGCAGTGTTGATCTGAGCTATCTCTTTGCGAACAGCACTAATCTCATTAGGGTTGCTTAACTGCATAGTTTTTAGCTTTTGTCTTAAAGTAAATAAAAGCACCTTTTTCTCTTTTAGCAACGCGTTTAATTCTGCAACGCTCTTATCTTTTAACTCAGTATATTTCATTTTCACTCTCTCGCGTTACAAATTTTGATTTGAAAGGAAGTTTGTGTAAAGCCAAAGTTAGAGCTTCACGAGCCAACTCTTCGCTAACACCAGCCATTTCAAATATTATACGACCAGGTTTGATATTCATAACCCACTCTTCAACTCCAGCCTTACCTTTACCCATACGAGTTTGTAGAGGTTTTTTAGTAAGTGGCTTATCAGGGAAAACCCTAATCCAAATTTTAGCCTGTCTTTTTACGTGACGAGTTAGAGCTTGACGAGCAGCTTCTATTTGGCGAGAATTTATTCTGCCAGCTTCAACAGCTTTAAGTGCAAATTCGCCAGTTGCTAAAGATGCTCCACGAGTCGCATAACCACGGTTGCGACCTTTCATTTGCTTACGAAATTTCGTTCTTTTAGGCATCAACATAATTATTTACCTCTTCTTGCTCTACGTGTTTTCTTAGGTGCCTCTTCTTCAGTTTTCTCAGGTTGAACACCTTTTTGAAGAACCTCACCTTTAAAAATCCATACTTTAATACCTATGTTTCCATAAGTCGTATGAGCCTCAGCTACACCGTAATCTATCTTTGCTCTAAGAGTATGAAGCGGAACGCGACCTTCTAGATACCACTCGGTTCTTGCCATCTCAGCACCACCTAAACGACCAGCAACTGAAATTTTAATACCTTTAGCGCCTGATTTTTGAGCACCTTGGATAACTTTTTTCATAGCACGTCTAAATGCGACACGCTTTTCAAGTTGCATAGCTACGTTTTCAGCAGCAAGTTGAGCTGAAGCTTGAGCTTTTCTTTCTTCTTTGATATTTACATTTACTTCTTTACCGATAAGTTTGCTAACTTCGTTCTTTAGGTTTTCAACATCTTGACCTTTTTTGCCGATGATGATACCAGGACGAGCTGCAACTACGGTTACACGAAGTTTTTTAGCCGTTCTTTCGATTAGAATTTGGCTAATTCCTGCATAGTAAAGTTTTTTCTTTAAAAATGCACGAATTTTGTAATCTTCGCCGATGTTTTCAGGAAGACTTTGTTTGGTTGGAAACCATCTAGATTCCCAGTTGCGGTTAATTCCTAGTCTAAGGCCTATTGGATTTACTTTTTGTCCCATATTATGCTTCCTTCTTTTCAGGTTTAGATACTTCTACCATTACATGAGAAGTAGGTTTGCGAATTTTGCTCGCTGTTCCTCTTGCTCTTGGTCTAAATCTCTTTAATACAGGACCAGCGTCAACGCGGCAACTAGTTACTACAACCTCTTCTGGTTCAAATCCGCCATTTGCTACTGCTGAGCTAATAGCATTTGCTATAAATTTAGCACCACGATTTGGCATAAATTGCAAGCTCGCAAGTGCTAGCTCGGCATTCATACCTTGAACTTCTCTTGCTATAAGTCTTGCTTTTGTAGGAGAAAGTCTTACGAATTTTATAATTGCTCTACTCATATCATTTCCCCTTACTTGCCGATTTTCTTTTGCACTGAGCCCTTGTGACCCTTAAATGTGCGTGTTGGAGCAAATTCGCCAAGTTTATAGCCTATATGATTTTCTGTAACATATACAGGAATAAAGCTCTTGCCATTGTGAACGTTAAATGTTAGTCCAATCATTTCAGGTACAATCGTGCTACGTCTTGACCAAGTTTTGATTGGTTTGTTATCGTTTGCATTTTTTGCGGCAATAACTTTTTTCATTACATGATCATCTACGAAAGGACCTTTTTTGAGTGATCTTGCCATCTCTATTTTCCTTTCCTTCTTGAAATTATAAGCTTATCGCTAGCTTTTTTACGGCGAGTCTTAGCACCTTTAGTTGGTTTACCCCATGGAGTAACTGGGTGACGGCCTGAATTTTTCTTACCTTCACCACCACCGTGTGGGTGATCAACTGGGTTCATAGCAGAACCACGTGTTTGTGGTCGGATACCGCGGTGGCGATTACGTCCGGCTTTACCGATAGTGATGTTAGCCCAGTCTTCATTACCAACTACACCAATGCTTGCCATACACTCAGCTAGTACTTGTCTCATCTCACCACTTGGCATTCTTAAGATAACGTACTTCTCTTCTTTACCCATTAGCTGAGCATAACCACCAGCTGAACGAGCTATCTGAGCGCCTTTGCCAGGTTTTAGCTCTACGTTATGAACGATAGTACCAACTGGGATAAATCTTAATTTCATAGCGTTGCCTGGTTTAATATCTAGTGACCCCTCATCGATAGATCCGATAACGTCGCCAACATTTAGGCCATTTGGTCTAATGATATAGCGTTTTTCACCATCTTTATAAGCTATAAGAGCGATACGGCAGTTTCTGTTTGGATCGTACTCGATCGCTTCAACTTTACCTTCTATACCAAATTTGCGACGTTTAAAGTCGATGATACGATAAAGTTTTTTTGCACCTGCTTCTTTATGTCTTGAAGTTATACGACCATTGTTGTTTCTACCGCCAGATGCAGGTAGTTTAACAAGCAAGCTTCTAACACTTGGTTTAGCTGTTATATCTTCAGAGCTTAGTCCAGTCATATATCTACGACTAGGTGTATATGGTTTATATGATTTTATAGCCATCTTACGCCTCCGTACTTTCTAGGCTTACACCTTCAGGCAACTTAACGTAAAATTTCTTTATTTCGTCACGCTGACCTACTCTTCCTCTAAAACGTTTAACCTTGCCGCTAATTCTAAGTGAATTTACGCGAACAGGCGTTACTCCAAAATACTCTTGCAAAACCGCTTTTAAGCTGTTTTTTGTAACTCTTGGTGAAGTTTGGATAACAACAACGCCTTGTTCTTGAAGGCCTAGAGTTTTTTCTGTATAAATAATTGTTTTGATATCAGTTATATCCGCCATTTTAGCCCTCTTTTGTTATAGTTTTTAGTGCAGCTTTTTCAATGATAACCGAACTAAATGTAGAGACAAGATAAGCATTTACCTCATTTGCATCTACTACATAGCAGTTTGCTAAATTTCTAAAAGCAAGTAGTGTTTTATCGTCTAGCAAATCTTTAACGATAAGCGCGTCTTTTACTTTTAAATTTTTGATGATATTAGCTGCATCTTTTGTCTTTCCAGATTCGATTGAGATGCTATCTACTGCGAAAATTTTACCATCTTGTGCTTTTACTGCCAAAGCGTACTCAAGAGCTAGTCTTTTTTGTTTTTTATTGACTTTTTGAAAATAGTTTTTCTCGTTTGTTGGACCAAATGCAACTGCACCACCTACCCAAACGTTAGTTCTAGTTGAACCTGCTCTTGCACCACCACGTCCTTTTTGTCTCCATGGTTTTTTACCACCACCGCTTACAAAAGCACGACTTTTAGTATGAGCCGAATTTGCTCTTATACCAGCAAGGTAAGATTTTACATAAAGATATAGGTTGTGCGGATTTACTTCAGCGTAGCTTGCAGGAAGCTCTAACTCGCCTGAATTTTCAAATTTATCGTTTAATACGTGAATTTTACTCATTTTACAATCCTTATTTTACCCATTGCACCATTGTGACCAGGAACGCAACCTTTTACAACTACGATGCCATTTTGAGCGTCAAAGCTTATTAGCTCGTTTTTAACAGTAACTTTCTCATTTCCCATGTGTCCTGCCATTTTCATACCTGGTTGAACACGACCTGGCCATTCGCAGTTACCAATTGAACCGTGGCGTCTGTGGAAACGTGAGCCGTGGCTTTTTGGACCACCACCGAAACCATGTCTTTTTACCACACCTTGGTAGCCTCTACCTTTTGAGTTAAAGCTAACTTTTAAAATTTTAGCCTCATTTAATGGTGTAAAGTCTAGGTTTCCAACTTCGCTATTAGCTACTTCAAGCGTAGCAAATTTGTTAAATTCTGCAGTCAGATTGTATTTCTTTTGCTGACCAGCGATAGCTTTGTTGTTTGCTTTAGTGTGGGCATACGCTACGATAGCACGTTTATTTTCATCGATCTCACACACTTTAGCCTCAACTAGCTTAAGTAGTGTAACTGGCGTACTCTTCGTGGCAATCGTTCTACTCATGCCTATTTTTTCTACAATATATTCCATACTCTTATCCTTTTGTCCGCTTATTTCATCGCACGAACTTCGACATTAACTTCTGGAGCTAGGTCGAGTTTTGTTAGGCTATCTACAGTTTCTGGAGTAGCGGCTACGATGTCAAGCATACGAGCGTGTATTCTCATCTCAAACTGCTCACGTGAGTCTTTGTTGATGTGTGGAGATTTTAAGACTGTGTAGCGTTTGATCTTTGTAGGCATTGGTACCGGGCCACGAACGTCGGCACCTGTTCGTTTGACAGCTTCTACGATTGCTGCAACAGTGCGGTCTAGAACTCTATGGTCGTAAGCTTTTAGCTTTAACCTGATTCTTTCCATGTGTTTTCCTTTAAAAAGAACTTGTCGCAAACTCGCGACCTCTTTACATCAAAATAACTCGCATAGGATCAAGCGATCGTACGAGCAAAGACGCTTGTCTTTTCGTAAAGAGAACGCGATTTTACAAAAAAGCTATTATAGTTGTCAAGAAAAACGTTATTTTTTGATGAATTTTGATTAATTATTTCCTTTTAATAAGGAAAATATAAAATTTAAAAAGATAAGATTCCAAGAAATTAAAATTTTAAAGAGAAAAGATGCCGATCTTTAATTCAAAATTCTTATTAACTCAAGAACAAGACGAAGAAAAGCTTAAAAAGCGTTATGCAAATTTGCAAATGTATCAGGCAAAAGCTAGCGACATTAAGAGCTTCAAAGAAGAGAAATTTCAAACGCAGTTTCTAAAAGATATCTTTGAAAACTGCCTTGGCTACACTTTGGATACTACTAATCCTACAAATTTTAACCTTGAGCGTGAGAAAAAGAACGAAACTGACGGCAAAAAGGCAGACGGGGCGATACTGATAAATGGCGAAGTTAGATGCGTGATCGAGCTAAAAGATCAGACTACACAGCATCTTGATAAAACTCCATCCAACCGCGAGCTTAGCCCGGTAGATCAAGCTTTTCGCTATTTTATCTCACATGAAAATGCCAAATATGTCGTTGTTTCAAATTTTAACGAACTGCGCTTTTACATCGGCAATAAAACAACATTTGAAAAATTTGACCTTTTTACAGCAAGCTTTGAGGAGTTTAAGAAGCTTCATTTACTGCTTAGCTTTGAGAGCATTAGCACGGATCTGCCACTAAAGCTAAAAGAGAAATTTGCCACTCACGAGTGTGAAATTTCAAACAAATTTTATAAAGACTTTAGCGCATTTAGGCTCACTCTTTTTAAAAATATTTGCAAAAACAATGCTAGTGATAAAAATAGGCTTTTAAGCCTTACGCAAAAACTATGTGATAGGTTTGTCTTTATACTATTTGCCGAAGACCGCGGACTACTAAGACTTCGCACGATAGCCGAGATAAAAGATAAATTTCAAAACCAAGTTACTGAGCTTAGTTTTTATGACTTTTACAAAATTTACTTTAAAGCCATTGATGAAGGCAGTGAACGTCTTGATATCAAACGCTACAATGGCGGACTTTTTGCCACAGATACTGAGCTTGATGCACTAAAGATAGACGATAGCGTGCTTGAAGCACAGTTTTTAAGCGACTATGACTTTTTAAGCGACATCGGTGTAAATATCCTAGGACATATCTTTGAAAGCTCACTAAACGACCTTGAAGAGCTAAATGCGCAAATAAATGGTAATGAATTTGATGCCAAACAGAGCAAACGTAAAAAAGATGGCATATTTTATACACCAGAGTTTATAACAGAATTTATAGTTGAAAATTCACTTGGCATGCTTTGTAAAGCTAAAAAAGATGAGCTAGGGCTTGATCTAAATGAGCTATTAGCACCAAAAAACCCAAAAAAATTAACCAAAGCAGAAAGTGAGATCAAAGACAAAATTTATGCTTACCGCGAGTGGCTCTTATCTCTTAAGATACTTGATCCAGCTTGTGGCTCTGGTGCGTTTTTAAACCAAGCTTTAGAATTTCTCATTGCCGAGCATGGCGCATTAGACACTTACCGCAAAGTATATGAGGGCGAGGGCTTGGGACTTTACGATATAGAAAGCACGATTTTAGAAAACAATCTTTACGGCGTAGATATAAATGCCGATGCGGTCGAGATCGCTAGGCTATCTCTTTGGCTCCGCACAGCTGCAAAGGGGCGAGTTTTGACAGATCTTAGTAAAAATTTAGTAGCAGCAAACTCGCTTTTAGAATTTCCTTTTGACTTTAAATTTGATGTCGTTATAGGCAATCCTCCCTATGTCAGACAAGAGGCGATAAAAGAGCAAAAGCCAGCTCTACAAAAATATAAAGTTTATAGCGGCACGGCTGATTTGTTTGTCTATTTTTATGAGCTTGGCATTACACATCTAAAAGAAAATGGGCTTTTAGGTTTTATATGTTCAAATAAATTTTTCCGTACCAGCTATGGTGAAAATTTGCGTAAATTTATACTAGAAAATACGCAAATAACACATATTATCGATTTTGCTGGGGTTAAAGTTTTTGAAGATGCGAGCGTAGATAGTGCGGTTACTATTTTTAGAAAAATAAGAGCTGGTGAAAATTCAAAATTTAATTTCCTAGCCTCAAGCACCATAAATTTAAAAACGCAAAAATTTATCCAAATACCACAATCCACGCTAAACGAAACAAATTTTACTTTCCTTGATAAGAGCAAATTTGAGCTAAAAAATAAAATCGAAAAAGTTGCAGAGCCATTAAAAAATTGGGGCATAAAAATTCATTCTGGTATCAAAACAGGACTAAATGAAGTATTTATTATTGATAGTGACACCCGTGATAAAATTTTAAATAACTGCACTGGAGAAGAAAGAGAGCGGACGCAAAAGCTCATTAGGCCGATCTTACGAGGTCAAGATATAAAGCGTTATGACTATGAGTGGGCTGGGCTGTGGCTCATTTGCACTTTTCCAGCATTAAAGATAGATATTGAAATTTTTCCAAGTCTTAAGGAATATTTACAAAATTTTTTGCCTTATATAGCACAAAGTGGTGAAACCATAAATGGTAAAAAATGCCGCAAAAAAACATCAAATAAATGGTTTGAGACGCAAGACAACATCGCTTATTATGAAGAATTCGAAAAAGAGAAAATTTTATGTGCAAAAATTGTGCAAAGTCCAAAATTTGCTTACGATACAAATAATAATATTCCAAACAATACTGCATATTGCATAACTGGCGAAAATCTAAAATTTTTATTAGCCTTTTTAAATTCAACAGCTGTTTATAAAATTTTTAACTTTTTCTATGCTGGAGGCGGACTTGAAGGCGAAATAACAACAAATCGCTTAGAAATTTTGCCTATCCCACAAATCACGCCACAAAATAAAAATTTATCAAACGAGATAATAAATTTGGTTGATGAAATTTTAAAAGCAAATGAAAAGATCAAGCTTTACGAGAAGCATATGCCTACTTTAACTCTTGATGAAAAGCTAGAAGTCAAAGAAAATATCAACGCGCTAAACGACAAAATCAAGGCAAGTGACGAAAAAATAGACAAACTTGTTTTTGAGCTTTATGAACTAACAAGCGATGAGATCACGCTTATAACAGGGGGGGGGGAGATTGACGGTATAACAAAAATTTACATATACATCTTACAAAGGGGAGAAAATGAACCAATTAGAGCTTTATTACAATCAGCCGCTTAAATCAAGTAAATTTATCCCCAGAAAATACGAAATCATCTCGCCAAAAACGCTTATAATAGGCGCCATTTCAAGTGGCAAAACAGCCCTTGTTTATGAGTTTTTGAGCCATTATAAAAGCGAAGATAGACTTTATGTAAATTTGGACGATCTAAGGATAGACAGAGCCTTACTTTTAGCAAATTTAAAAGAATTTTTAGAAAAAAATGCTCATATAAAGGTGCTCGCAGTTGAAAATTTACAAGCTGCTGACCTTGCAAATTTAGACTTTTTAAAGGGCGCAACACTTGAAAATATCATCCTTACAAGCAAGGAATTTTCACTAACGATTGACGGCTTTGCTCGCATAAATTTAAACTATCTCGACTACGAGGAATTTATACTATTTTTTAAGAAAAATTTGGACCAAGACCTGCTTTTTAGCTACTTTTTGGCTCACGGCAACGAGATAGCAAGTGCTTTTTTGGACTCTAGCGAGGTCACAGCGCACTTGCAACAACTCTTAAGAGCAAATTTAAGCGAGCAAAGCATTGCGATTTTAAAAGAATGTGCTCCAAAATGCCACGATGTGCTTAGTACTTTTGGTATCTATAAAAATCTAAAAGAGCATATGAAAATCTCAAAAGATAGTGTCTATAACACAGTAGCCAGCCTTAATGAAAATAGCTTTATAGAATTAGTACCAAATTTAGATGAGAGCAGCACGAGCAAAAAGCTCTACTTTACAAATTTTGCACTTCGTAACGCTTTATACCTAAAAAAGGACTTTTTGGCCGTCTTTGCAAATGTCGTTTTTTGCGAGTTGCTTAAATTTAAAGATGAAATTTACTACACAAAAGAGATTGATTTCTTCCTTAATAAAAGGAAGATCGCGATCATCTGTGTGCCGTTTTCTGCACCAGAGATCATCTTTTTGAAATTTAAAAAACTCCACGCAAGCTTAAAAGAGCTGGGTGTAAGTAAGCTTCAAATAATTAGCGTCGCAAACCAAGCTGAGCTTAGCTTTGAGGGCATAAAATGCGAAATTTTACCATTTTCTAGGTGGAGTCTAGGTTTATAAATTTAAACCTTTATTTGATTATTGTTTTAAAAGCTTAAAGTAAAGAAGCTATAATCAACAAAACTATGAAGGATGGACATGAGAGCATTTATTGGGATTTTTATACTTATAGTAAGCCTATTTGGCTATGAGATAAATCACGAAAACTGGGCAAAATTTTATAAATTTATTGATGAGGCAAATGGTATAAAATTTGAAGTTTATATGAACTATTTTAAAGATGAATTTGAAAATTTTAAGCAAAGTAAGAGCTTTAAAGTGCCGGCCAAGATAAGCGGACATATCTTTTTTGATGGTACAAAATACGACTACGAAAAAGGTAATCTTGAGCAAAATAGCAGTGAAATTTCATCGCTAAATGCTGTATCTGATAAGATAAATTTAGACGTTAAAAATGAAAATGGCGAGCTAAAGGGCAAAATAATCGTTAAAAACAAAGCCTATAATGCGACTATCAAAAAAGAAAAAGAGTATGAAATGCTAAACATTGGCATCCAAATGACCGAAGCAAATGGTACGAGATACGAAGCTATAATTAACGATATATTTGCCAAAGAATCGGCTAAAAAAAATAAAAATAAATTACTCTCGACACTTTATGACCTAAAAAGCGAGCGTAAAAAATGGCCAAATAACCAATTTGAGAGCCTAGATAACATCTACTATATAAATGACAAAATAAAAAGTATCTGCACCTATAAAAATAACAAAACTAGCTGCGATGTTGTCTTGCTTAAAACCAACAAAAAGCTAAAATTAAAGCAGATTTTTAAAGATATAAACGATCCTCATCTAAAAGCAATCCTCGCAACAGCAGGCGTTAGTGAAAATTTTGTACTTTCGCCACTTGGGCTTACCTTTTTAAACGAGGAGCAAATTAACGTGCCACTTGATGAGCTAAGACCTTACTTTAGCGATGAAATCGGACTTTAATGGCAAAAATTTGTGGCATAGATGAGGCTGGACGTGGGGCTTTAGCTGGGCCTTTAAGCGTAGCGGCCTGCGTGCTTAATAAAGAAATTTCAGGTCTAAACGACTCCAAAAAACTAACCGCAAAAAAGCGTGAGGAGCTTTTTAAAGAGATTATAAAAAGCTCAAATTTTCTCATCATCTACTTCTCAAATGCGCAAATAGACGAACTTGGGCTAAGTGAGTGCTTAAGGCGAGCGCTCAAAATTTTTAAGGCGCATTTTGAGGGCTTTGAGATCATTTATGATGGAAATTTAGACTATGGCGTTGGTATCACAACGATGATAAAAGCTGACAGCAAAGTCGCTGGGGTAAGCGCTGCTAGCATATTAGCAAAGGTTAGTCGTGATAGTTTGATGAAAGGCTGGGATAAAATTTACTCAAAGTATGGCTTTGCTGGGCACAAAGGATACGGCACAAAGGCACATCTAGAAGCCATTGCTAAGTTTGGCTATTCAAGCCTTCATAGAAAAAGCTTTGTAGTAAAATCTTTTGAAAAATCTCTATTTGACTAAGATTAATTATCTAAGCATCAAATAGATGCCTAGATAACGTCCTTTTTAATGGCAGCCACAACCGCAACTACCGCTACTTTTAATAGCATCAAATACAGCATCGTAGTTTGGCTCTTCTGTCACTTCAGGGACGATTTGTTTGTGAATTATTACGCCATCATTGATGACAAATACCGCTCTTGCAAGTAGTCCTTTTAGTGGGCCATCGCTCATTAAAACGCCATAGTTTTTAGCAAATTCTCCGTATCTAAAGTCGCTTCCAACATGTAAATTTGCTATGCCTTCAGTCGTGCAAAATCTCCCCATCGCAAATGGCAAATCATTTGAGATGATGCTAAGTTTTACACCATGTTTTCCAGCTACTTTTTCGTTAAATTTACGTGCTTCTGCCGCGCAAACGCCAGTATCAAGTGACGGCAGGCAAACAAGTACTTCTACGCCATTATTTCCGCCTACGCTAAACTCGCTAAGATCTTGCGCTACGACTTTTGCTTCAGGCGCATAAGAGCCTACGAAAACCTCATTTCCACTTAAATTTACCTCACTACCTTTAAATTTTGTAGTTGCCATATCTATCTCCTTTATTATTTTTTTGCTTTTTTAAATGCTTGATCAAGATCTGCTATTAGATCATCAGCGTTTTCGATACCGATTGCTAAACGAAGCAAGTTTTGCTTTATGCCGATCTTATCTAGCACCTCTTTTGGATATGCCTCATGCGTCATAGTTGCAGGCCTGCAAATAAGGCTTTCTACACCTCCAAGACTTACTGCTAGATCAAAAATTTCTAGCGATTTTACAAATTTATTTACATCATATTTTTCATCAAGCTCAAATGAGATAAGAGCACCGATGTCGCTTGCTTGAGCCGCTTGCATCTTTGCCTCTTGCTCGCTATATGAGCCGGCAAAATGCACAACGCTAACAGCGTCATTATTCTGCAAAAATTTGATTATTTTATGTGTATTTTGCGTTTGCCTATCAAACCTAACGCTAAGCGTTTTAAGCCCACGTATTAGGTAGTATGCGTCCATCGGGCTTATGATGCCACCAAGTGTGTTTTTGGCAAATTTTATCTTCTCAGCCAAAGCATCATCGTTTAGTGTGACGATACCAGCGATCACATCAGCGTGTCCGCCGATATACTTTGTAGCGCTATAAACCACGATATCAGCTCCATAATCAAGTACTCTTTGATAGTAAGGCGTCAAAAATGTGTTATCCACGATGACTAGAGCGCCCTTTTTGTGAGCGATCTTTGAAATTCTAGCGATATCTGTCACTCTTAAGAGGGGATTTGACGGAGTTTCGATAAATATCGCTGCTACATCGTCACTTATATCATCTTCGCTTAAAAAATTTAGATCATCTATAAATTCGCTCTTTATGCCGTGGCTTTCAAAAACAGTTGTGACATATCTATAAGTGCCACCATAGACATTGCTATTTAGTAGGACCTTTTGCCCTGTTTTTATAAGGCTAAGTGCGGCTGCTGTTGCTGCCATGCCTGAGCCAAAGCTAAAAGCGTATTTGCTACCTTCAACCTTTGCAAAAATTTCATCAAATGCTTTTTTGGTTGGGTTGCTACCACGCGAATATGCAAATTCTTGAAAATTTTCAAGATCATCTTGCACAAATGTACTTGCTAAAAAAATAGGCGGAATGACCGCTTTATTTGGATTATTTTTAGCTTCAATGCCCTTTACGATCAAGGTGTCAAGTTTCATAAATTTCCTTTTAAAATTTTATGAAATCTTACATAATAAAGATTAATCTTCCCCAAACCCACCCAAAACGTAGCTAAATCAGTAAGTGGTAGTAACATTTATTTTTAAGAATGCATTTTTTAAATTGCTGGGATAAATTTAAACTTTTACTCTCTCCCCGCAAGCCTAATAAATTTTTCTTTTTACTCGCCTTTAGCTACATTTTCACCATAAATTTTACTCTACAAGATCAACTTGCCAGTTTGCCTCTTGTAGCTTCATATCTAGCTCTCTGATCTCTTTGGATAGCTCGTCTATTTGCTTTTGAAGCATAGCCACATCAACACTACTTAAAATTTTTATCTCGCTATTTGAGTAAAGATCGACCTTTTGGCTTGCGCTTTTGGCAAATTCCCTAAGCACGCTTGCTTTTTGGTTTAGCGTATCTTTTTTAGCGATCATTTCAGTTAGACTCGCACCTTCAAATTTTGCACTTGAGTTTGTTAAATTTATAGCCAAGATCAGTCTAAATAGCTCATCGCTTAGCCTATCAAGCTCTTTTAAAAGAAGCTTTGGATCTTCGCTAGGTCTTTCATTTTCTTGCATTTTTGCATTATTGAGCAATCTACCTTTTAGCTGCTCTAAACGTTTTTGTGTATCGGCTCTTAAAATGAGAGCCTGAGCTAATTTCATCATTTTTCCTTTTGAAATATTAAATTGAGAGAAAATTTCAAATTATATTAGTATCTTTTGGGTTATAATTGATTTAAAATTTTATTTTAAGGAAAAGCTATGAAGTACGATTTTGATACGCTTATTAGCAGAGATGGCACTAACTCATCAAAATGGCGAATGAAAAACGATGTTTTGCCAATGTGGGTTGCTGATATGGATTTTAAGGCTGCACCTGAAATTTTAAATGCCCTACAAAAGCGTCTTGATAATGGCGTCTTTGGCTACTCATTTATCCCAAAAGAGTGGAACGAAGCGATTAAAGGCTGGTGGGAAAGGCGTCATGATGTTAGCTTTGAAAACGATTGGATGTGCTTTTGTACTGGCGTTATACCAGCGATTTCTACTGCGATTAGAAGATTTAGTAATCCAGGAGATCAAATTTTAGTTCAAGCTCCCGTCTATCACGTATTTTTTAACTGCATCAAAAATAATGGCCGTGAAATTTTATCAAATGACCTTGTCTATAAAGATGGCTCTTATGAGATTGATTTTGAGGACCTTGAGGCAAAGCTAGCGCAGCCGCTAACAACTATGATGCTTCTTTGCAATCCTCACAATCCAATAGGTAAAATTTGGGACAAAGAGACGCTTAAAAAGATAGGCGAGCTTTGCTATAAGCACGATGTTTTGGTTATCAGCGATGAGATCCACTGCGACATAACTGATCCTGGGCTAAGCTACGTGCCATTTATCAGCGTTAGCGAAGAGTGCAAAAATAACTCAATCACATGCGTCTCACCTACAAAAGCCTTTAATATAGCTGGACTTCAAAGCTCAGCCATCGTCACACCAAATGAACAGATACGTGCCAGAATAAATGCAGCTGTAAATTATGATGAGATAGGTGAGGCAAACGCATTTGCAATAACTGCGACAATAGCGGCATTTAACGATAGTCAAACATGGCTTGATGAGCTTAGGGATTATCTCTTTGAAAACAAAAAAATCGTTATAAATTTCATAAAAGAGCAAAATTTGCCAGTAAAACTTCTGCCATCAAATGCGACTTATCTTTTATGGCTTGATTGCAGTGCGTTTTGCGAGGATTCAAGCGACTTTATGAATTTCTTGCGTGATAAAGCTGGACTATGGCTAAATGACGGTAATGCTTACAGGGGAGATAGATTTTTCCTCCGTATGAATATCGCAACCCAAAGAGCCAGAGTGCTTGAAGGGTTAAAACGCTTACAAAATGGTATAAATTTATACACTTCAAAAAGATAAATTGAGTAAATTTGGCTGAGTAGCTTTAAAATTTAAAGCTACTCCTACCTGATATTGATACAGCTCGAAGAATTTTTGAAGCAGTAAATATTGCCCCAACATTTTTAAATATCAAATCAAGTTTTACTAATAAATTTAAAGACAAGATGACCTACGCTAGTTTGTATTTGATTGCTTTAAATTTAAGCATAAAACCGCTTAGCCATAATAGGGCAGATCGATAAAATGAGTAATTTGTACCTTTTTGAATTGGTAAAGATCGTGTTCATAGCTCATAAATTTAGCAGTGGATTTAAAATTTTCAACAAAGTAGAAATTTGAAGTTGAGATAGCTCACACTGGCTTTAAATTTAAGAGAAATTGTTTGCTAAAACAAAATTTTGAGCCATTTTTGAAGTTACACTTTCTTTTAAAACAAGGTAGTTCTTGCTGATAAATTTGATGACTTTAAAAATTTAGATAAAAGTAGAAATTTAAAGGCGGGAAAGCCCCGCCAGATATTATTTATGAAGCTCTTTTGTGTAAAACTCAACTGAGCCAAGACCCTCTTTTAGTGCCCACTCGTAAGCTTTGCTTACAAATTCCCAGTTTATGTTCTCATAAAAAGTCTCTAGGTATTTTGGGCGAGCGTTGAAGTTGTCGATGTAGTAAGCATGCTCCCAAACATCAACGACTAGAAGTGGTACTTTGCCGTCGCTCACTGGAGTTTTTGCGTTGCTAGTTTGTACGATCTCTAGCTTTTTACTGCTTGGATCAAATACAAGCCACGCCCAGCCTGAGCCAAAAAGCGTTGTAGCTGCTTTTAAAAATTCCTCTTTGAAATTTGCGAAATTTGCCTCGATCGCAGCTTTTAGCTCGCTTGACATCTCGCTTTTTTTAGCGATGCAGTCCCAGTAAAAGTCGTGGTTATAAACTTGAGCAACGTTGTTGTAAAGCCCACCTTCGCTATTTTTTAGGATCTCGTAAAATGATGCGTCAGCAAATTTTGTATCTTTTATAAGATTGTTTAAATTTGCTACGTAAGTTGCATGATGCTTGCCGTAGTGGTATTCACAGGTTTTTGCACTAACTACTGCATTGCTATTTGCATCAAATGGAAGTTTTCTAAGTTCAAACATAATAATTCCTTAATAATAAAATTTGTTGTTTCGTATTATAGCCATAAAAAATTAATAAATAAAAATCTTTTAAATTTAGCCGCAAAATATAGGCTAAATTTAAGCAAGACTAAACTTACATTTTTGGAGGGCTTTTAAACTTATAGAAAAGAAAAATTTAGAGCAAAAATATCCCATACATTTGGTTAAATGGATTCAAAAATTTATTAAAAGTAAAAATAAAATAAATTTTTATGTGTAAAAAAGTAACAAATATACTTTAAAAGTTTAGTTATCGAAAAATTATAAAAATTTTTCAAAAATATAAATTAGCCTTTAAGAGCATAATTGTTACTAAAATACACATATAAAAATAAATAGCTGTGAATTTACGAAAC
Source organism: Campylobacter concisus (assembly GCF_902460845.1). NCBI lineage: Bacteria > Pseudomonadati > Campylobacterota > Epsilonproteobacteria > Campylobacterales > Campylobacteraceae > Campylobacter > Campylobacter concisus. Next base: position 148,967 of record NZ_CABPVS010000001.1, read on the forward strand.
AAAATTTCTAAATTTTTATTTTTGAAATTTATAATGCGTTTAACAAAACCATTACAAAGGATAAAAGATGAAATTCTTACAAGCTTTACTTTTTACTTGTGCCATCAGTGGCTTAGCATTTGGTGCTGATAAGGTCTATACGATCAAATTTGCTCACGTTGTCGCAGCTTCTACGCCAAAGGGCAAGGCGGCTGACTTTTTTGCAAAGCGTGCTGAGGAGCTAAGTGGCGGTAAATTAAAAGTTCAAGTCTTCCCATCAGCTCAGCTACTTGATGATGATAGAGTTTTTGGTGCGCTAAAGCTTGGCAACGTCCAAATGGCAGCTCCTAGTTTTTCTAAATTTACACCTATCGTGCCGCAGTTTCAGCTATTTGACCTGCCTTTCATCTTTAAAGATGCAGACCATCTACATAAGGTCCAAGACGGCGAGGTCGGCGAGGAGCTAAAAGGCCTTGTGACTAAGAAGGGCTTTGTGGCGCTTGATTATTGGGATGCTGGATTTAAGCATTTTAGCTCAAGCAAAAAACCAGTTCTTGTACCGGAAGATGCAAAAGGACAAAAATTTAGAATCCAAAGCTCAAAAGTGCTAGAAGAGCAGATCAAAGTAGTTGGTGGTAACCCACAAGTTCTACCATTTTCAGAAGTTTACTCTGCACTTCAACAAGGCGTAGTTGATGCGACAGAAAACCCACTTTCAAATTTCTATAACTCAAAATTTCACGAAGTTCAAAGCTCGCTTACACTTTCAAGTCATGGATATTTGGGCTATTTAGTCGTTATGAGCGATAAATTTTGGAGCAAGCTACCAGATGATCTAAAAGCAAATGTAAAACAAGCTCTAAGCGAAGCAACAGCTTTTGAGAGAGAAGAGACAGCAAAAGAGGACGCTCACGTCATAGCTGAGCTTGAAAAATACATCGCTGCTAGTAAAAAACTAGAAATTTATAAAATCGATGACGCACAAAAGGCCGAATGGCAAAAGGTTATGCAGTCAATCTATCCTAAATTTTATGATGTTATCGGTAAAGACCTCATAGAAAAGACTCTTGGGACAAAATGATGAAGAGCTTTTTTAATGTCCTTGATATAGCGATAGCCTCACTAAATAAAACTATCGCAGTAGTTGGGCTCGCAAGTGGAACATTGCTAGCCTTTGCAAATGTTATGGCTAGATATTTTTTCGATAAAAGCTGGTCATGGGCAAGCGAGCTATCAAACTATCTTTTTATCTGGTCGGCGTTTTTTGCCGCGGCATATGGCTTTAATAAGGGCATTCACGTCAGTGTAACTATTTTGGTGGAAAAATTTCCACCAGCCCTTGCAAAAGCGTGTTTAATCTTTTCTCATGTACTAACTACTGTGTTTTTGTTATTTATCGCAGTCTATTCGATTGATTATCTACAAATTCTTCACGAGATCGAGCAGATGATAATAGACCTTGGCATACCACAATGGGTACCTATGGTAGTACTTCCAATAGCCTTCGTTACAGCTAGCTACCGCTCGACTGAAAAAGCCATAAAAGTAGCTCTAACGCCTGCAGAAAACGTTGTGAGCAACGAAGCACATGAGCTAGCTCATGGTAGCGTAGTCAAAGATTAAGGAGAAAAAAGATGACAATAGCATTTTTATTTATCCTACTTTTTGCGCTGATGCTAATAGGCGTGCCAGTCGCGGTTTCACTGGGAACTAGCACCGTTTTAACGATGATATTTTTTACAGATATCGACATCGCTACGATCCCACAGCTAATTTTTGATGGTATCAATAAATTTTCGCTAATGGCGATACCGATGTTTATCTTGGCTGGAAATTTATTAAGTAAAGGTGGCTCAGCAAGACGTATCATCGACTTTGCAAAGTCTATGGTAGGACACTTGCCTGGCGGCTTGCCTATGAGTGCGATATTTGCCTGCATCATCTTTGCAGCAGTCTCTGGAAGCTCACCTGCGACGGTTGTAGCTATTGGCTCAATTATGTTTGCAGCTATAAAAGAGGCTGGCTATCCAAAAGAGTACGCAGTAGGCGGCATAACTACGGCTGGCTCACTTGGAATTTTGATCCCACCTTCAGTTGTTATGATAGTTTATGGTGTAACAGCTGAGGTAAGTATTGGCAAGCTTTTTATGGCAGGCGTTGTGCCTGGTCTTATGCTTGGCGCTTTTATGCTCGTGCAGACCTATGTAGGTGCAAAAAAGCTTGGATTTAAAGCGACTAAGGCTGAGCCGCTTAAAGTAAGAGTGCAGAAATTTGCAAAAGCATTTTGGGCTCTTTTGATCGTTGTTGTGGTCATCGGCGGAATTTATGGAGGAATTTTTACTCCAACTGAAGCTGCTGCGGCAAGCGCGGTCTATGCGTTATTTATCTCGCTTTTTATCTATAGAGATATAAAGATAAAAGACCTTTGGGATATCTGCCTAGACTCAGCCCTTACAACAGCTATGATATTTTTCATCATCGCAAACGCCGTTGTTTTTGCATATTTGCTAACTAGCGAACAGATCCCTCAAGCGATCGCATCAATGATACTTGACGCAAATATCGGTATGATAGGATTTTTGATATTTGTAAATATCTTGCTCTTTATCATGGGTCAGTTTATGGAGCCTTCAAGCGTCATCATGATCATGGTGCCACTATTGCTTCCGATTTCAACGCAACTTGGCATAGACCCGATACATTTTGGCATTATCTTAGTTGTAAATATGGAGATAGGTATGGTGACTCCGCCTGTTGGACTAAATTTATTTGTCGCAAGCGGTCTTACAAATATGAACTTAAAAGAGGTCATCATGGCGTGCTTGCCGTGGACGCTGACTCTCTTCTTTGGTCTTATCTTGGTTACATATATACCGCAAATTTCACTTTGGTTGCCAAACCTAATGTATGGACATTAAAATTTAGAGGCTCTTGCCTCTAAATTTATCCTTTTGGATCGTAATCCGCACTCATAACGATATTTTTACCATTTCGCTTACCAGCATAAAGTAGATTATCAGCTTGTTTTATCATCTTTTCTAAGCTAAATTCTCCCGTACCATCATGAGCAACTACTCCAAAAGTCATAGTTGCGTTGATCTTTATGTTTTCAAACTCAACTATATTTTTACTCAAGCTCTCTCTAACACGCTCTACGATACTTACAGCTGCATCTTTTTTTACGCCCAAGACGACTGCTAAAAATTCTTCTCCGCCAAATCTAGCTACTCTATCTTTATCTCTAAATGTGTTTTTAAATATGCCTGATAAGCTTTTTAAAACAGCATCTCCTGCACCGTGTCCATAAGTATCGTTTATTTTTTTAAAATTATCAATATCACACATAACGATAGCAAAGTCCCTATTTTTATATAGATCGTTTTGACTTAAAATTTTCTGCATCGAAGTACGATTTAAAAGCCCTGTTAATGGATCGTGATTTAATATATTTTCAGCCATCTCTTTTTCCTCTAAGATGCTTAAAAATATAAATAAATTTGAGCTTTCCAAAAGGTACGAAACAATAACCGAGAATACGCAAACCATACTTAAGTTAAAAACAAAAAGTAGATCTTTAAAACCGCCAAAATCTTTTACAGGCTGTCCGTCTAAATATACATAGCAGACTATAGATAAAATTATTTGCACTGCAACTATTATGTAGTTAAAAAATTTATAGGTAAATGAAGTAAAAAATAGTATTAGTGACGACGCTAAAAACAATAACCCAAATCCATATCCCCATCCAAGTGTCAGCATACAAACTAATGCATGAAATAAAATTTCAAGCTGGACTATCAGCATTGTTATCTTGTTATTTTCAGGGCTATCGTAAATAAGCCTTAAAAGAAAAAGATAGGTTGCTACTGAAAATACATTCGTAACTGCTAGAATTTCTTCTTTCATAAATAAAAAAATAAAAAAATAACAGACGTGAGTTAATAATATTGAAAATATGATAATTTTTTGAGCCGTATAGAGTGAAATTCTACGCATCCAAGCCCTTTTTTAAAATTTCTAATTCGATGCGGTCTTTGCCATTTAGCTTTCCTTCATAAAGCAGCTTATCTACTAAAGTTATGGCTTGCTCAAAATTCACCTCAATACCATTTGCACATATTAGCATGCCAAAGGTCATAGTAACTGGAGTTTTATCTGGAAGTTTTGCGTTGTTTATCTGTTTTTTAAGCCTTTTGCTCACTTCGTGGATAAATTCTATCTTTGTATCGGGCAAGATTATCAAAAATTCTTCTCCGCCCCAGCGGCAAACATAGTCTTTACTTCTAAATGATTTCTTTAAAGCGCTAGCTACATCTTTTAAGACCTCGTCGCCACAGTCATGCCCGTATGTATCGTTTATTTTTTTAAAATTATCAATATCGCCTAGCATTATGACTAAATTTGTATTACCACTTCTTTCCTTATTAGCAACTAGTTCAAATCTTAAAGTTTTTTCTATTGTTCTTCTATTTAAAAGCTGCGTTAAAAAATCATGCTTTGAGTCCTTTTCAAGCTCTTCTGTCTCTTTTCTTATTTGCTGATATCCACTAGACGTGATAACATCTGCAAACATTGAAAGTCTTAAAACAATAAAAAAAGCAAAAACAATACTGCACACGACTATCGCCCCTCGTATAGCAGATGGGATCAGCGGTGCCTCATCTTTGTGAATAAAATAAAGAAGTATAAGCAAGATTAATTCTAAAAATGCCATTATATAAGTAAGACTCTTTGAATCAAACGCTAGGAAGTAGTTTATAAAAATTACACCAACAAGTATTATCCAAATTCCAGTATTCCAACCCATAGTAGTAACAATAATAGTAACAAGCAATATGATATTTAGGTGAAATGCAAGGGATATTAATACTCTATATTTTATGTCAAATTTTATTCTAAGCAATATTCCAGCTGCTATAAAAAACAAGCACATAAAAAGTAGCGGTGTAGCTATGATCATAAAAAGCAACAAAGATAGTGCATTTGCAGCTATCATAACGTCTAATATCGTTTTATAGATATCATCGATCGCTTTATAACTACTTTGATCTACAAAATCGTGTGTCAAACAAAACTCCCTGTAAATTTATTCCATTAAATTTTATTAAGTCATTCTAATAAGAGTCGTAACTATCTTCGTCCTCGTCACTGTCTTCGTAGTTGTAGTCATTTTCATCGTAATTATAGTCATAACTATCGCTACTATCGTCCTCATCGTCATTAAATTCAGAGTAGTCTTCTTCTACTTCTTCATAATCAAATTCATCACTCATTGTTTTCTCCTTAAATTTTATCTTTGACGCTTTCAATATACAAGCTTTGGCTTGGGAATGCGAAATTTAGACCATTTTGCTTTAAAATATCCATAATCTTTAGCATTACATCTTGTTTGACATCTAAAAATTCTCCCCAAACAATAGTCTTTGCAAAACAATAAACTAAGATATTTATCGAGCTATCTGCAAAATCATCAACTACGACAAATAAATTTGATTTATATCCAGCATAATCATCAACTGAAACTATACTTTGTCTATATTTTAGCCCTTTTTTCTTTGCTGTTATATCCTCACTTTTGGCAATATCTGGATGATTTATCAACATAGTTTTTATATCATCTACACATTTTTTAATCTCATCAGTTGTCGCTCCATACTCAATGCCTATTAGCATTCTGATACGTCTACCGACTTTTCTTCTGCTCCAGTTTCTAACAGGATCACTTGCCAGTTTTGAGTTTGGCACAAAGATTAAAGCATTATCAAAACTTCTGATAGTCGTCTTTCTAAAGCCAACCTCAACGACAGTGCCCTCTATATCGCCACAAACTATCCAGTCTCCTTGTGAAAATGAGTTATCAAAGAGCATCATAACAGAAGCAAAGAAGTTTGCGATGATGTCTTTTGCCGCAAATGCAACAGCAAGACCACCGATACCAAGTGAAGCTATGAGCGCTGATATATCAAAGCCAAGCTTTTGAAGAATTAGTAAAAGTGCGATTATTAATACAATTACATAGACCACTTTTAAAACTAAATTTACAACCTCTTTTCGTCTACTCTTTTGAGCAATTTTATCGATTATTACTATGCCATAACCATTTAGGATGGTTAAAACAAGCCATGAAAATGCGACTATATAGACGATCGAAAAAATATTTGCTAGAGTTAGTGGCACTGGTACTGGATAAAAGGCAACACCGATACAAATATTTAGTGCATAAATGATAAGAAGCGCAGAGATAGGCTTTTTAACGATATCTACTATCTGATCCTTTGCCTCCTTTACGCCTTCGCCAGAAGCAATGAGTGACATAAGCCAATATGTGAGTTTGGCAAGAATTCTTGTAAGTGAGACAAAAAATAAAAATACTACGATTATAACTACGATCTTGCCAACGTTAAATTTTGCCGAATTTATAGGAATTAGCTTATTTATATATTCGACCGTATCGACTAAATTTAGCTCTGATAAGATCATGCTTGAGCTTAGAAGATCGGCATTGTTTTTAAGATAGATTAAAATTTCCTCATCAGTCTCTTTTTTTAGATCAAGCTCGGCAAATGCGTTATCGTAAGAGCTTGAAGTCTCATTTAGAGAATCTTTTAGCTCTTTTATACTGACGTAAGAATTTGTTTGTAGATTTAAAAGTCCATTATCTATCACCTCTTTTATAGAGTTTGCTTTAGCGCCTTTTTTAAATATCTCTTCAAGATTAATTAAAGCTGAGAAATATGCATAATCTATCTTCATTTTTTCAAGCTCAATAGCACTTTGAACGTAAGCATCTTTATTTAATTGCTTCTCTAATCTAGCTACTTTTTTTTCTAAATTATTTTTTTGCAAAATAAATTTATCAATATCGTTTTGAGTTACCTCAATCTGCATAACATATAGTGGAATTTTTTCCAAAAGGTCATTTTTTTTCTTTTGAAGTCCAGCTAAATTTGAGTTATCAGCTTTTGTTGAGTTTGTATCTTTTTGCTGTGCTTTTATGATTTGGATTTGATTATTTAAAGTTAAAATTTGATTTGTTAGGCTTAGTATATTTTCTTCTTGTGTTTTATTATTTTCAGCACCAAAAAGCATTATAAATGAGAGAAAGACGATGGTTAAAATTTTATGCATTTTCACCCCTTTTATCTGCTAAAAGTTTGAATGTGCCCTCTTTTAAATCGTAGCTGAAAATTTCGCCGGTTTCTATAATGTAGTGCCAGCCATAAATTTGAAGATTCCCTCTTTCATACTCCTCTTTTACATTTGGATAAGTCATTATATTTTCGATCGAATTTATCACATTTAATCTCTCAGTTAGCCACGCCATCTTTGCTGGATCGTCGCTTGTAAATTTAAGTACTTCTCTCTTAATTGGTTCTATTAGCTTTATCCAATTTCTAACATTTGGCGTGGTTTTAAGCTTTTTTTCATCCATATAAAGCGCTGCACATCCGCCACAGTCAGAGTGCCCGCAAATAATGATATTTTTGATATTTAAAAGCTCTAATGCATATTCGATAGCCGAAGTCGTTGCCAAAAACTCTTCGCTCACTCTATAAGGTGGCACGATGTTTGCGATATTTCGTACCATAAAAAGCTCGCCTGGAAGGCAGTTTGTTATCAAATTTGGTACTACTCTTGAATCAACACAGGATATAAAAAGGGTATGTGGGTCTTGTCTATTTTGTAGACTTTTAAAGAGCTCTTCATGCTCTAAAAAGCCATCTTCCATAAATTTTACCGCACCTTCAAGTAGCGAGTCATCCATAGGAATTTATCTCCATTTTTTATATTTTTACGCGATTATAGCAACTTTTATTTAATCTAAAAAATACTTTAATATATAAATTTTTAACTAATATAATTTGTTAAAATTCTTTTTATTCATTGTTTAATTATTTTAGGCTAAACTCATTCAAAAATTCATAAGGAGATAAAATGAGTCTGTATGATAGGAACTACGCAAAACAAAATCAAGAAGAACTTGCGTACTCTCAAAGCTCACTAAGCACTTTTATAAAACAAACTTATCAACTTTTTGCAGCATCACTACTTTCAGCAACAGCTGGCGCCTATGTAGGTATTAGCATTGCTGGCGTTTTTGCGGCAAATAGATTTTTGTTTTGGGGGCTTGTTATAGTCGAGTTTGCACTACTTTTTGGTTTAATGGCAGCTAAACGTAAAGAGGGATTGAATTTAATACTTCTATTTGCATTTACTTTTATAAGTGGCCTTACACTAACTCCGCTACTTTCAGCGATCTTGGCTATGCCAAGTGGAGCTGGTATCGTAGCTCAAGCATTTGGACTAACAACAGTTGCTTTTGGTGCGTTAAGCGTCTTTGCGATGAATACAAAACGTGACTTTACAACAATGGGTAAAATGTTATTCATAACCTTAATTATTATCATTGCAGCAGCTATTATCAATATCTTTATTAAAAGTACAATGTTTCAACTTGTAATCGCAAGTATTTCATCGATCTTATTTAGCGCATATATACTTTTTGATACGCAAAATATTATCCGTGGAAACTATGAAACACCAGTTGAAGGCGCAGTTGCTTTGTATCTTGATTTTGTAAATCTATTTACATCATTACTACAAATTTTAGGAATTTTTAATAGAAACGACTAAAGATGAGCGCATCTACCGAGTAATAGATGCGAATCTAAATAGGCTAAAAGAAGGGCTTCGCGTTGTTGAAGATATAAAAAGATATGTCTTTGATGACGCCAAGCTCGCCTATAAGATAAAATCCCTCCGCCACAAGGCAAAGATCCCGCAAAAAGAATTTTTAAAATTTAGAAATTCTCAAAACGACGTTTTAAAAACTAGCACAAAAAGCGAGCAAGCTAGAGAAAATTTAGACGAGATCATCACTGCAAATTTCAAGCGCGCCCAGGAAAGCGCTCGCGTGCTTGAAGAGTGCTTTAAGCTCATAAATTTAGAACAAGCTGAGCTTTTTAAAAGCATAAGATACGAGCTTTATGAGATTGAAAAAGAACTTTAACTAAAAATTTAAATCTTTTCTTGTATAATCGCAACCAATTATTTTTAAAAATTTAAAGGAAATTTCGTGAGTTTAATATTTTTGATCTTGCAGTTTGCTCTAGCTGTCATCATAACTATCGCTGTTTTACTTCAAAAAAGCTCATCTATCGGACTTGGGGCATATAGCGGAAGTAACGAGAGTCTTTTTGGAGCAAAAGGACCAGCTGGATTTTTAGCTAAATTTACTTTTATCGTAGGTATTTTATTTATCTTAAATACACTTGCACTTGGATACTTCTACAATAAAGATCTAAAGCGCTCTATCGTTGATAGCGTCGATAGTAAATCTCTAGTCATACCAAAGTCAAACGACGTACCATCAGCTCCTAGTGCACCACAAACTCCAGCAAAATAACAATGATAAAAACACTTTTAGCGTTATTCTTGACGCTAACATTTGCTTTAGCAGACGCTCATATTTTAGTCTATCATCGCTTTGATGACCCAAGACACATAAGCACTGATATTTCTATTAAAAATTTAAGAGAGCAGTTTGAATATTTCAAAAATAATGGCTATGAAGTCGTTAAACTTTCAAAGTTAGTCGATGCTGTAAACGCTGGCGAAAAAATACCTGATAACTGGATCGTCATCACTGTAGATGATGGTTATAAAAGTTTCTATGACAAGGCCCTTAGTGTATTTAAAGAGTACAACTATCCATTTGCGCTAATGCTTTATGTGGAAGCCAGCGCAAATAAATATGGCGATTATTTGGACTTTGATCAGATTAAAGAACTTGAGGCTTATGGCGAGATTGGGTACCACTCGTACGCTCATCCAAGGATGACAAAGCTTAGCGATGAGGCCTTAAGAGAGGATTTTCAAAAGGGTGTAGAGACCTTTGAAAAACATATGGGTTATAAGCCAAAATTCTTTGCAGTACCTTATGGTGAGATCGATAGTCGAGTCGTAAAACTTGCAAAAGAATTTGGTTTTTTAGCACTTTTAAATCAAAACTCAGGTGCAGTTTCAGACAAGAGTGATGTTTACGATCTTTATAGAACGCCCGTAATGAACGGTACCAAAATAGCACTAACGTTTAATAGCAAATTTTTAAATGCCCAGTGGATATTTCCGGATAGCTATCCACAAAATAATGCAATAGACAAACTTATTATAAAAACTGATACAAATGCTAGCGAAGGTAGTTTTTTTATGACTGGCTTTAATGGCTTTAAAAAGGTACCTATGACAAATGGTGTTTTTGAGTGTAAATTTAACCCACCGCTCGACGAACGCAAAGTTTTAATATCACTAAAAGTAGATCATCAACGAAGTACAAAACTTCTAATAAAGGACATCAATGCTAAATAAAATTTACGAAACACAAAAAGAAGGCTGCGAGAAAGCAATAGCTTCATTAAAACGCGACTTTACAACGCTTAGAACGGGCAAGGTAAACATTAATATTGTAGATCATGTAATGGTTGATTATTACGGCTCGCCAACTCCGCTCAACCAAGTAGCCACTGTGCTTACAAGCGACGCTTCAACTATCGCTATCACACCTTGGGAAAAGAGCATGATAAAAGCGATCTCTTCAGCTATCCAAGCAGCAAATATCGGTGTCAATCCAAATAGTGATGGTGAGAGTGTCAAGCTATTTTTTCCACCTATGACCGTCGAGCAACGCCAAGAAAATGCAAAACATGCAAAATCAATGGGAGAAAAAGCCAAAGTTAGTATAAGAAACGTAAGAAAAGATGCAAATGATGAAGTCAAAAAGCTTGAAAAAGATAAAGCTATAACTGAGGACGAGAGCAAAAAGGGGCAGGATGAGGTTCAAAAGATAACTGACACCTACACTGCAAAAATCGATACTCTTGTAAAAGAAAAAGAAGCTGAGCTTTTAAAAATCTAAAATTTTTAGAAATTTTCCTTATCTAGCTACTTTTATGTAGCTAGATATTCTCTCAAAATAATATTTCAGAAAAATATTTATCAGCAAGTAGTTTAATTTTTTGTCTGTTGTGATTTTACCTATTAAATATAAATAGATCCTGACTACATAAAAGATAGCCACCACTTTGTCTTTAAACTATTTCCATGGATTACTTTTATTTAAATTTTTATTTTAGGTTCGTCTTAAATTCTTTATTCAATATTATTAATTTTACATATATTTATACACAGGATTACTACCTATTATGTATTTTGGATGTGCTACTACAAATATTATTTTGAGGATTTAAGGTAGCTAAAAATAAAATACCCTTAAATTTTTCATTACCTTACAGTGTCTTACTTTGAATAAAAAATTTGCTACTATTTTTAGTTTTAGTAAATTTTGGACTGAATATTTAAAGAAATTTTCTTATAGGCATTATGAATAATAAATTAGATGGATGGCCGGGAGATAGGGACACCTAGAGTGTAAAAACATTTTTTATTACTACAAGTACCTAAAAATGGGATTTCTATGGCATTTTTAAGAGTATAAATTTTGACTCTTTCTGGGTAAAAAGATGTAACAAGCCTATGTAACAAGTCTAGCACCATTAATTCCTTTCCTCTGCGATATTTTATATAAAATTTCGTCCAAAATTTTAGACGATTTTTATTTAAATATATTAATCGACAACCGCCAGGTTACCTAGATACTTAGTCTTTTGCCTGACGCTATCGCACCTTCAAGCGTGCTTAGCGTTAGCGAATCGTTGTCTGGGTTTAGTAGTCTATCGAGAGTGGCGCAACTGGTTTTCATGAGCTTAGTCATCTTTGTTTTGGTTGCACATTCCAGCTTTAAGCTAACCTCCGATATAACCAACAAAAGGCTTTGTATTTACCGTATATTATATCAAATGCTCCAATTTTCCATCCTAAGCTCGCTTATATCTTTAAAATCTTTTTCGTTATTCGTAACCAAAACAAGATCATTACTAAGCGCTACGGCGGCAATCAGCATGTCCATATCGCCTATCCTTCTGTTTTTATTTCTCATCTCAAGCCTTATTTTGCCGTAGCTTGCCGCGCATTTGCTCGTAAAATCCAAAACGCCGAAATTTGAGATAAAATCGCTCATGAGTCTTAAATTTAGCTCTTTTTGAGTGGAATTTTCTATACCGTAAAACATTTCGGCTATCGTTATGCTTGAAATAAAAATATCTTTTTTGCCATGTTTGGTCAAATGGCTTAGTATATTTTGACTGTAAGGCTCGGTGCTAGAAATCAAGTAACTACAAATATTAGTATCGAGCAAAAACATTATTTAAATCCAAAATTTCGCTCTTGAGGCAAGCTTGGCTCGGCTCTTTCAAATTTAACTCCAGCATCTTTTAGCTCGTTTAAAGTCTTAAATAGTCCGCTCCATTCATCATCTTTAACCGGAGTCAAAATCACTTCGTTATTATCAAAGCTCTTTAATATAAATTCTTTTACGTTGTCTAAATTTAGGCTTTTTGGAAGCCTTAGTGCCAAAGAGTTACCGCTTTTAAATACTTTTAATCTAACCTGCATTATTACAACCTCTCGTATATACTTTTCTAAGTATATACTGAACAAGATAAAAATATTCTTATATTTTGCTCGTTTATAGTGTCGACTTGCAATGCCGGAGGTCGGGAGTTCAAGTCTCCCCCGTGACACCAAAACACCCTATTTTAGGCACTAGCAGTGATGCTTTTGTTCTTTCCCTTTCTTTAAAATTTCCTTTAAGAGTGGAACACTTAGTTACTAAAGTGGGACAGTTTCTTAAAAATTCCAATGATTATAAAACCATCACCCTTTTAATACCATAAAAAATAGATTTGCTTTAAATTTTTACTTCTAGCTTTTTATCTATAATCCCCATAAATACGCACTTTTGGCATTTATCCTTTTACTATTTTTAATTTATTCTTTTTCTAATTATGAATTTTTTTACAAAAATTTGCATTTCTAGCGCAGATTTTTTCCAAAATTGGTGTAATTACTATAAATATCTTTTTAAAAGGAAGAAAATGAAAAAATTTTCATTAATAGTAACTAGCACTGCTAGCACGGAAGAAAGTTTGTGTAGTGAGGTGATTTGCCATGGCTAATGCATATATAGTAAACGACCACAACCTAGTTTTAAACGTGAGGTCGGATTTTTTAACATATGGTAGAGCCATAGGTAGATTTGCACATGCGTGCCGTGAGAAAAATCAAACTGAGCATATAAAGTATCTCAACAAGAATCCAACCACTATTAATCGTTACAAACTTCTAAGCGAGTTTAATGGTAATGGCAATATGAAAGATGCCAATAGCAAAGATGATGAACTACATAATATGGCCTTTGTAAAGAATTTCCTTAAAGGCTTTCAAGAAAGCTTTAAAAAGGACTATACCGCGCAGTCCTACACACAAAAACGACAAGGTAAAGATATAGTTATACGTAGAACTTGGCGCAAAGATATGGCTAGTTTTTGTGAAGTCATCATCACATTTGGTACAGATAGGAAGAAAGAGCCAAAAGAAGGGCTAAACGACGAAGAGTCAAAATTTATAAATGAAAACATACATATGGATAGAGTAATGAGATTTGTAAATGCATACTGCGCGAAGTATGGCGTAAAGTGTCTACTTATAGCTGAGCATAATGACGAAAAGACCAAGCACTATCACATCATCTTTACAAACTACAACTTTGAGAAGCATGCAAATTTGAGATTTAGCGGCAGGTCAAAAACAGCAAAATTTGGTAAAGAGCTACAAGATATGGGAGCGGAGGCATTTGAAGGTCAGGTACTTCGTGGTAAGCCAAGTAGAAATAGACACAAGAATTTAACCCAAATGCACCAAATAGCAAGTGAATATAAGAGTGAGAAAGAGTTAAAGGGTAAGATTAGAGAGTTTGTGGAAAAGAGAGTAAATAAGTATATGACAAAGGAAAAATTTTTATGGTTTGATGAGCATTTTAGGCTAGAAGCTAACAAGAAAGAGGCTTACTTATCTAGTCTTACAAATTTAGTTTATGAACAAATGCAAGAAAATATAACCATCACATCAGACGAGCAGCTAAAAGAAAAAGTAGAGCTTCTTGATGAGCAAGTAACAGAACAAAACAAGATCATAGAGGAAGATAAAAAGAAAAGCATAGAAGTCTTAAAAGAAAAAGAACAGCTAGAAAAAGAGCTAGATGATTTAAAAGAGACCAAAGCTGAGCAAGATAATGAGATAACGCATCTTAAAAACAGACTAAAAGCACATACCAATCAGCAAAGAAAGATAGATGAACAAAATGCATTGTTAAAGAGCAAGGATAAAGAAAACCAATCTCTAACTCGTAAAAGCGAAAGCTTGCAAAAAGAAAATATCAGGCTAAGAGACTTTAATGACAAAAGTTTAGGTCTTTTACTTGAAATAGCAAATATCAACCTAGAGCTAAGAGATATGATAGCAAATGAAATTCCAAGGCTAAGAGGTAAATTTACAAAAGATGATGCTTTGATGGAGATGTGGTAGCTAGCATCCTTTAAATTTTACAATGCGAAGTCTATAAATTTAAGCCACCAAAGTAAGCTAGTCGTGTAAATTTTACTAAGTAAATTTACACTGGCTTGCTTACAAACTTAGGGCAAAACAAAAGTCAATAGGAGTTAAGAATATAGCCCTTTGAATGCACATTTTTTATATCAAGATTTAAATTTCTTTTTAACACGCCTACTAAATTTTGCATAGCTATTTTTGAACTCATTTTATTATGATACACTATCTCTTCTATCATTGAAAAGGTGGTTATATTATTTACGTTTTGGGCTAGGAGCAAGATCAGCTTATGTTGTAAATTTGTTAGAAAAATTTGTTCGTTATTTTTATAAATTTGCTCTTTTTCGAGATTTATCTTAATTTCTTTGTTTAGCATTAAAAAGCTTGCCTCTTGGCTAGGAGATAGCATATCGATACTATCGAGCAAAACGCTTGTTTTAATAGGCTTAAATAATATAGCAGAACTTCCGCCGCGAAAATTTTTTAAAATTTTAGAATAGACTTTTTTGTTTTTTGCTAAAAATATAAATTTTTGATTCGGCGAGATGGATGAAATATTAAAGAAATCAATTTCTTCTTTATTCTCAAACAAAGGGTCCAGGTCGATAATTATGACATCTAAATTTGTATTGCAATTAAGATAAAATTCAAAAAGTAATCAAAATCTATAAAATATAAATTTAAGAATTTATCCTTGTTTAGCCTTATTTTTCGATTAAATTTTCGTCGCTACAAACAACTAACACACAGAGCTTTTGAAGTCTTTTTATTCTTGATGTAATTTAAAATCCTTATAAGTTTAATTTGATTTATTATCCAATAAATAAGCTAAATTTAATTTTAAAAATGAAATTAAAATGAATTTATTTAATATAATGGCGGCGAAATTTTGAAATTTAAGGAGACAAGATGTCAATTTCAAGACGAGATTTTTTAAAGACATCTGCTGCGGCTACGGCAGTAGTTTGCTCAAATCCCCTTATGGCCAAGGAGAGTAAGATTAAAAGCATACCGCACGCTTCAAATTTAGGTGCGTTTTACGCCGACGCCGATGAAAACGGAAAGATAGTGAAAATTAGACCGCAGGTATCTGATAAAGACCCCAAATATCCCGGAAACTAGGCATGGATAGATAGGGTTTATTCTGATACAAGAATAAAATATCCTTGCGTTAGAAAAAAGCTACCTAGAAGGTAAAAACGCTCCCGGGCTTCGCGGCAAAGAGGAATTTGTGCGAGTAAGCTGGGATGAGGCGATGAAGCTAATAGTTAAAAAGCTTCAAAGCGTAAAGACGGATGAAATTTATAATGCAAGCTATGGCGGCTGGGGACATCCAGGTCTTCTTCACAACTGCAACTCCGTGGCGGGCAGATTTTTTAATACCGCTTTTGTCGGAGCGGTAGGAACTGACGGCGAGTATAGTAACGGCGCTGCAGGCAGAGTAAATGCAACTATCGTTGGAGATTTGGAAGTTTATTCTCCTCAAACCGCACATGAAGTAATGCTTGAAAATACGAAAGTTTACGTAATGTGGGGCGCTGATTTATTTAAATGCAATCAAATCGACTGCAAAATAGCAAATCGCGGAAATAATCCTTATTTTGAAAAATATGCAAAATCGGGAATAAAATTTATCACGATTGATCCGCAATACACGGAAATAGCAAAGAAATTTAACGCCAAGTGGATTAAAATTCGCCCAAATACCGACGTGGCGCTTATGCTTGGAATGCGCCATTATCTATATACAAGCAACCAATATGATAAAGAATTTATCGAAAAATACACTTTTGGATTTGATAAATTCCTGCCTTATCTACTTGGTAAGAGCGAAGATATGATAGAAAAAACTCCTGCATGGGCAGCAAAGATAACAGGCATTGAAGAGGGCGTTATAAAAGCGCTTGTCGATACTTTTGTAAAAAATCGCACATTTTTAGCGGGCAACTGGGCTATGCAAAGAGCTCAGCACGGAGAGCAGGCCGACTGGATGCTTATGGTGCTAGCTTCGATGATAGGGCAAGTCGGACTTCCCGGCGGCGGATTTGGATTTTCTATGCATTATAGCGGCGGCGGACAAGCGTTTTCAGGCGTTAGTTTGCCGGTAGGCTTGCTGCAAGGTAAAAACAAAGTAGATGCGAATATCCCAGCCTCAAGAGTTAGCGAAGCTTTGCTAAATCCTGGTAAAAAGATTAAATTTAAAGGCTCTGAGATAACCTATCCAGATATCAAAGTCATGTATATAACGGGCGCAACCGTTTTGGGACACCATCCAGATACAAATGAACTTATAAAGGCTATCCGCAAGCTTGATACCTTGGTAGTTCATGAGCCTTGGTGGACGTCAATGGCAAAGATGGCCGATATAGTGCTTCCTTCTACGACCACGCTTGAAAGAGACGATATAAGCTATGGCGGCTCTTACTCGCAAGATTATGTTTATGCGATGAGAAAGGTTATAGAGCCGCTTTTTGAAGCCAGAAACGATTATGACGTTTTTGCTCAGATGGCAAAAATGGTGGGCGAAAAAGAGCATCGTAAATTTACAAGCGGCAAGAGCAAAGAGGAGATCATAAGAAGCTTTTATGAAAGAAGCGATTGCGTTAATTACGTAAGTTTTGATGAATTTTGGGAAAAAGGATACGTGTACTTTGAGCCTGGCGAAGAGGCAAAGAAATTTGTTCGTCACTCCGCATTTAGAGCTGATCCGGTAGCAAATAAACTGGCTACGGAAACGGGTAAAATTCAAATTTTCTCGCAAAAATTTGCTGATTATAAACTTGATGATTTTAAGGGGCATCCTGTGTGGTTTGAGCCTGCAGAATGGCTTGGCAGTGGCGAACTTACAAAACAATATCCGCTTCATTTGCTAAGTCCTCACCCAAAATATCGCATCCACTCTCAGCTTGATAACTCTTTTGTAAGAAAAGCATATAAAGTAGGAAATAGAGAGCCAGTGCTTATAAACGATGAAGATGCTAAAAAATTTGGCATAAAAGACGGCGATACGGTTGAAGTCTATAACGACAGGGGTAGAATTTTAGCAGGAGCCGTCGTAAGCAAAGATATTATGAGGGGCGTCGTTTCGATAAGCGAAGGTGCTTGGTATGATCCTGAAAATTTAACAGATAAAAACCCAAGATGTAACGCAGGACATGTAAATTTATTAACCAGCTCAAGACCTACTTCGACTATGGCTCAGGCGACTTCTATAAATACTTGCTTGGTGGCTATCAAAAAAGCTGATGCTAAGGCTTATGCCGGCATCAAAACACCAACAATAAAAGGAGCATAAATGAGAAAAATTCTATTTTTAGCGGCAGTATTGGCAAATTTTGTTTTTGCAAAAGATATGTTTATCTTTGATATCAAGGCCGATTTGCTTGATCCTAAAACAAAAGAGGTCGTAGGTGAAATTTACGAAGGTACGCCCGTAAAATTTATAAAGCAAGAGGGTGATTTATCGCTTATCGAAGTTAGCGGAGAGGTTACCGATAACAAAAATATCTTAGCCTACAAAAAGGATCCGTTGATAACCTTTTTGATGCTTAAAAATCAGGAGGCAAAGCCGAAGGCGCAGTACCTAATAGACGGCAAAAAATTAAATGAGAATAGCTACGCTTCATGGGAAGAGGCCGAGCTTGTTTATTATGACACTTGCAGCTCATGCCACGCGGCTCATAAACCAAAAGAGCATTTGATGAACGAATGGGATGCATATCTAACCGCTATGCAAACATTTGCCAAAATAAACGATGAAGAAAAAGCTAGAATCCTACGCTTTTTGCAAGCCTTTGCAAAAGATGGGATCGCAAAAGAAGAAGATTAAAATTTTAGGCCAAATTTGGAAAAAATCTAAATTTGGCCTATTATAAAATCAAATATTTGCTAGCTTCAAACAAAAAAGAGTTTGGTTGGCAACTTTATATCTTCAAATAAGCTTCCAAAAAAACTTATACATTTTATAGACAAAGGTTATCTTGAATGGATAAAGTTTTGTTTAAGCTGTATCTTTCCAAATAAAAATTTTGCCCGTCTGGCCAAGACCTTACAGCAAGCTCGGCCCGAGCTTGCTAAGTAAGTTTATCAACATATAAAAATGTTGATGTTTAATAGAAGTGAATCTAGATAATTAAAGTGTATGGTAGCATAATTTTACGTAATGTTACATAAGGTAAAACCACGTAAAACACGTATAGTGAAGTACAGTAAGGTAAAACACGTATACTAAAGTAAAACTACGTAAAATAGGTATACTTAAGTATAGTAACGTAAATTACATATAGTAAAGTAAGTATACGTATTTTACGTATAGTGAAGTTAGGTTAAGTATGGTAAGGCATAGTGAAGTAAAACACGTATACCTAAGTAAAGTTACGTAATAAAATGTATTATGAGATATATTAGTAACTTACCATTTCAACTTTTGCTTTTAACACACTAGCATTTATATTTGTAGCATAGGTTCCAAGTAAAATTTTATACTGTTTCTCATGTCCTACTATTTGAGCTATGATATTTGGCTCTACTTCTTGTTGGACAAGCGTATCTATAAAATAGTGTCTAAAAGAGTAAAAAGTCTTTTGCTTATCGTTGCTTATTAGTTTTCGTTGTATTTGAGATCTAAAAATTTCAGAAAAGTCTTTATTGCTTACTTTAAAGATGCTTTTGTTTGAGCTAGCTCTTTGTTTTACAAACTCCATTAGTCCAAGCTCTATTAGCTTACTATGAACTGATACAAGCCTTATGGAATTTATATTTTTAGTACTCTTGCCATCATCTCTATTTATACTAAAGCAAAGCACGTTATTGTGCTGCACGATGTCACGTGCTCTTAGCCGAACTATCTCATTTATCCTCATACCACTATATGCTGCTATCATGGTTATATAGTATAAATCATTTGCACTTATGCGTTTGCTAGGTGTTGTGTTAGTCTCTTTAAAATTTTGGACTATTTTAAAGATAGTGTTGGCTTCATCCTTGCTGTAAGGTAGCACCTTAAGCCGAATTTAGAGCTAAATTTAGCGCTCACCTAGCAAAGCATCCGATCGACTACGTCCTTTGCGACGAGACACAGGATATGCCGGCCAGATTTATGGGGGTTATTTACGAGGAGATAAAGGACTGCGTGTTTTTTTATAGATGAGGCGCAGAAATTTTACCCCCATACGATGAATAGCATCGCAGATATCTTTCATCATCCAAAATTTGAGCGCATAGACATGAGAGGGCGGGTAAAAAATCTAAAAAAAACGTCTACCGAATACCATCAAATATCGCTAGATGCGCATTTGAAATCTTGCAAAACGATAGTACCATAAATACCTACTATAAAAACAGCTTTTACCTAGATAAAAGCTTTTTGAAAGATATCGAATGCGTACTGCAAGACGGAAGCGTGAATATAAAGGCGATGGATGACTTTGCGCAACTTAGAGGCGTTTTAGAGTCCTTGCCCGTAAACGAAACTAGCGTAGTTTTAAGCAATAGTAAGAAATCGGTCGAGGGCATAAAAGAATACGCCTTACCAAAAGATAAAAACATAGATGTGCTTACGATGCAATCTATCAAAGGCCTTGAAGCGCAAAACGTCGTTATACACAACTTTTTGCCGTTTCTGCAAACGACGCTAAAAAACGACCGCAAGCTATTTTATAGAAAAATTTATGTTTTATTAACTAGAAGCAAGGAAAATTTATACGTTTCGATTCCAGAAAAGCTTGACGAAAATTTGCCTGCTGAGATAAAAGCATAATAGAAACGATAAAAAAATACGCAAGCATAGCAAAAGCTGCCGAAGGGCCGAGCAAAGACGAGAAAACCGCAAGCTCAAAAATAAAACTAGCCTCCATAAAACCCGTGCTAAGAGATATAAAAGACGGAGCCGAGCTAGTGATAGCCGGAAGCGAACTGTTTGCCATAATAGCGGGGCTATTTGGGTATAGCTTTAAATTTGGGCTTGCGACTACCAGTCAAACCGAAAAACCGATTTTATACCCATGTCTACATACTAAGTTTTATCAAAATTCGGCAGATTACGGTGTCTTATCTTATTTTGCAATCATGGCGATGGGTTTATTTTTTGTTTTTCTAGATTTTCTAGGCTTTACGTGTCCGATTTGATTTTTTGGGATATTCAAATATTCAAAAATATCTTCAAAGACATTAAGCCCTCGTATTGCTAATATTTTTGGATCCGCATACTCGGATTGCGAGTATGTACCCTGTGTCATATCGGGTGCATAACCAAGTATAGTTTTGGTTATTTTATATTTTACTTGATCTTCGATATCGTCTTTCCTTAGCCTTTTCGAATGTCCCATTAAATTTTTTAAAGTGTCTTGATATTCGATAAAATCCCTAGAATACAAATACTCATCAATCGCGTTAGCAAAATTTCCCCTAAGTCTATGGACGCTTACCGTATTATCTTTTATTACCTTATCTATTTCGGCATTGAGAGCTTTGGACAAAGTTCCTTTATTTGAATATATTTTTTTAATTTTTGCAATCCAGTCGTATTTGTAGAGATCTTTTAATAATGTATGCAATGGTATGTTTCTATAAAATATCTTATCGGCACCTTGCTTCGCGGTTTTTACCTTCAAAAACGGATGATCGCAATCCGTATAAAAACTATCTTTATTTAAATTATAAAATTCCTCCGTCCTGACACCCGTTAATAATAAAAATCTTAAACAATCTAATAGCTCTTTTCGTATGCCGCTATTTTTACCGCTAAATAATTCTTTTAACTCATCGAGAGTAAAATTTCTTTTATCCGTTGTATTTTTATCCACTTTATAGTTGCTAAGTTTTTCAAACGGATTACAACTCACATATTTTTCTTGCACTGCGTAATTAAAAAATTTTCTTAGTCTGCCTATTATATTATTTGCATTTCCCTTACTGGTTTTATCTTTTATATGCTTTTGAAAATTTTGTGCACGCAGTTGCTTTAATTCATAGATATTGTTGTTTTTCATATATTCTACTAATCTTTCAACGTCCTTTTTGTATCTCCCCAACGTATCATCAGAATACATCTGTTTATCCCCTTCGTGCATCTCATACAACTCATATGTTTCAAGCAAATCTATCTCTGGCTTAAGTTCATTATTTGCAGGCAATAGTTGTTTTTTACTTTTTGGTATTTTTTTAAGTGTTTCGCTCTCTAAGTACCCCGCAATATTGTCGGGTACAAATTGATTATTGATAAATCTGCCGCCTTTTACTTTTTCATCCGTTAAAATGCCGTACTTTATTACTTCTTCTGGTATATCGTAATTTTTAAGATCTATTACGCCTGTTTTTGGCTCATTTTGCACATCAAGTTCGTTAACCGAATTCATGACGCTTTGAATTTTCATTGCAGTATCTTTGAAAACGACTTGAAGGTAATATTTGGTAGGTATTGAGTTGTTTAATTTTTTTAAAATATTCGCTCTTTTTCGCCATTTATCTTTGTCTTTTTTATTTCTGTCATAATTCTTTACGCAATAGTCCATATCTCTCTCAAGCTGCTCCTTATCTAGGGTGTTTCCGATAAAGCCCATCTTGATATTGTCTGTTTTGTTTATAAAAGCCTTTTCTATGCCAGAGTAAAACTCATAAAGCCTACCGAAGTCTGCGTTTTCTTCGTCAAGTAAATTTAAAATCTCTTTCTTCATATTTCACCTCTTTTTGCCAAATTATACATAACTAGCTAAAGATATTCAATAGAATTTCATCGCTAGAGACTGGAAAATATATTTAGACCATTCATAGCTTTTAACTTTGCTTTTAGCGAGATATCCTTGGCGTATACGTCTGTCGCTAGATCGGTAGCGTGCCCGAGTAGTACCGAGGTAACATCCGTAAAACCATTTTCTAAGGAGTAATTTTTAATAGCGGACGCAAAATTTGCCCTTAGCCTATGAAAGCTTACGTTGGAGTCCGGCAAAACGGCATGAATATGTTTGTTAAGCCTTTTTCCAAGATAATTACAATCGCTTTTACCTTTTTTTATTTTCGTTAACCACTTCATATCGCTTAGACGATATATATTTTTATGTATCGGCAGCTCTCTGAATTTAACATCTCCGCCTTTTTGCTTGGCAGTTTGAACTTTGATAATTTTAATACCGTCTCGCTCGCTTACGCTACTTTCATCTAAGCTCCAAATTTCGCTAAGCCTAAGTCCAGTGTGCAAGGCAAACGCCATATAATCTTTAAGCTCTTTTTTATCCGTCTTAAAAATCTTAATCAGTTCGTCCATGCTAAAATTATCCTTCGGCGATTTTTGATCTTTGGAAATTTTAAACGAGCTTAAAAGCTTAAACGGGTTTTGAGATATAAGGCCTATTTTGATAGCATAGTCAAACATTCTACTTGCGTAGCACGTGTAGTTATTGATGGTCTTTTTGTTAAGCCTTTTATTATTTAAGAGATGTAATTGAAAATCCTCGCAGTCTTGGTAAGAAATTTGGGTTATCTGCTTGTGCTTAAAATAAATGTCAAGTGCTTTGGCTACCCTCTGATAGTATCCGGTATTTTTACTATTTGACTTCTTACTTTCGTTTTGAGCGTATCTGGATGCTATATCCGTAAATTTTATCGATTTTCGTGTTTTCTTTGCCCTATCGTTTTCTTGACATTCTTTTCTATCGATAAACATATCGTTGTCGGCTTTGGTAATCCCATAAATGCCCGATATAACTTTTTCAAATATTTCTTTATATTCGGTCGTCGGTAGTCGATGCGATTTGTTTTTAATATTTTTTTGAATGTTGCGTATCTTGTATCTTAACGGTAAATCAATAAATTTTTTGGTTTGAACAGAATTACGTCTGTTATCGGCTTCGTTTTTTATTTTTAAAGCGATGGCTTTGGCCTCAAACTCATTGTCCGTAAATAGGCAATATTTGACGGTGATAATTTTATCATTTTTCAAGGCCTTATCGAAATAGTAGTAGCTTGGTCTATTTTTGATTCGAGTTATTAATTTAGAAGTCATTGCAAACTCCTAATCTAATAAGCAAACGATGTAACAGAAATCCAAATTCGGTGTAACAAAATAAAATCGTCCGAAATTTGAGACGAAAATATGGTGATATAGGCTACTTAAAAATGCTGAAATACAGATATCTGAAGATATATTTTAAGAGTGGTTGTGGCCGGGAGATAGGGATTCGAACCCCAGGAGGCTTTCACACCTCAACGGTTTTCAAGACCGCCGCTTTCGACCGCTCAGCCATCTCCCGAATTAAAGATTTGTGATTATAACCAACTTTGCTTAAAATTTACTATAATCTATAAAATTTACTCTGTTTTTTCTTTAATATATGTAGCTCCATCATTTATCTTTTCTTTGGTCCATTCTTTAGCATTATGAGTATCTTCTTTTACACCATGCCAAGTATTTGAACAACCAGCTACAAAAAAAGCTATACAAGCTGCTAAAAATAAATTTCTCACTGTTATTCCTTCGAGTAGTTATTTTTGAAGTTTGGAGGCGACACCCGGATTCGAACCGGGGATCAAAGCTTTGCAGGCTCATGCCTTACCACTTGGCCATGTCGCCATATCGTGGTGCCCGAGACCGGACTTGAACCGGTACGGTAAAAACTACCGAGGGATTTTAAGTCCCTTGCGTCTACCATTCCGCCACTCGGGCTAAGTTAATGGAGCGGGAAACGAGATTCGAACTCGCGACCCCAACCTTGGCAAGGTTGTGCTCTACCCCTGAGCTATTCCCGCGTTAAAGTTTGTAATATTATCCAAAAATTGCTTAAAATTTTATTTTACTAAAACTAATTTCAAAATATTGTAAGGCATAAAAAGATAAAATATCAAAATCCACTTTGGGGTTATAGCTCAGCTGGGAGAGCGCTTGAATGGCATTCAAGAGGTCGGCGGTTCGATCCCGCTTAACTCCACCAACAGACGTTTTCAGGGGTTTTCAAACCTTGTCAAAAAAAGCTTTTCAAAACCCAAGTTTACGGCTTTTACTACTTTTTAAGCTCTCATCTCTTATCATTGCATTTCATCTAATATCACTCTTTTGAGTGTATATCTGAGTGTAAAAAAATATTTTTCTAACTTTTTACACTCAAAATTAAGGGTTACGAAATGGCAAGCTTTGCGAACGATTTAGCACTAAAAAAATTTACACTTAAAAATAAAATTCGTGAGTGGATAAAAGATGACGGAGTGAAATTTTTATATGTGCTTGCATATAAAACCAAAAAAGAAACTACCAAGACCTTTTATTTCAAATATCAAGAGAGCGACGAGAAGCGAACGACAAAACAGATCAGGCTAGGCAAATATCCAAGCATTACGCTAGCAGAAGCAAGAACAAAAGCTTTGGAGCTTGAAAGGCTAAGAAATAGGGGCGAAGATTTACAGCTAGCCACAGCAAAGCAAAAGGCTATCACGTTTAAAGATGTAGCCGATGAGTGGATAGAAAAAGAGCAGAGCAAAAGCCTCGTATCGACTAAGAAGCAAATAGGGCGTGTAAAAAATCATCTCATCTTTTATTTAGGCAGTAAAGAGATAACCGCTCTAAAGCGTAGAGATTATATGCAAGTAATCGAGCAGATACAAGCACAAGAAATCAAAAAGGGCATAACACACGAAACATCAGAGCGAACATTTAGGCTACTTCGCAAAATCTTAGATTTGGCAGTAAATAAGGGCTACATCGAACACAATCCAACACGAGATATTATTTTTAATGATACTTTTAAGACCTCATCAAATAACCACTACAAGGCAATAACCGAGCCAAGCAAGCTAAAAGAGCTATTAAGAGCAATGCAGGACTATCAAGGCTCGTTTTGCACGCAGCAGGCGTTAATATTTGGCGTGCATACCTTTTTACGTAGTGCAAACGTGAGAGAACTAAAATGGCAATACGTGGATTTTGAGAATAATTTAATCACGTTTCCAGCCGAAGCGATGAAGTTAAGAGAAGTTTTTTATATGCCTATCAGTAAGCAAGTAAAGAAGCTTTTAAAAACAATGCTGGAGCATAAAAGGGGCGATTTTGTCTTTCCTAGTGGCATAAGTGCGACAAGACCGCTAAGTGATAGCACCCTCAACCAGGCGATTAAGCGGTTAGGCTTTGGAGATGAGATGGTATTTCACGGCTTACGCACGACAGCAAGCACCCTACTAAATGAAAACATCAAAAATCACGGCTTTAGTAGCGACGTGATAGAGCTTTGCCTAGACCATAAAGAGCGAACGAGTGTAAAAGCAATTTACGATCGAAGCCAAAGGCTGGACGAGCGCGCCGAGCTTATGCAATGGTGGAGCGATTATTTAGATAGTTTAGAAAAAGAGTAAAAGAACAATGACAGAGAACAAAATTGACTTAAATGAATTATTAGAAATGGAGAGGAATAAAATAATGTTAAAAGATGAGTTATTAAATTTTTTGTCGCGATATGCAAATAGATACCCACAATTTCAAAGCGAGACTAGCATTTATGAGTTAAAAGAAAGTTTAATTTTTTTAAAAAATTTTAATACTGAGGGCAATTCTTACGTAGATTATTCCGCCAAATTTACCATAAATAAATACATTCAAGATTTAGAAGCCATAGCCAAGAAAAAAGAACGCAAACAAACAAGAAATGAACGCCTACTTAAAAAAATCGAAAAAGCTATTAATACATTATATGATATAAAAGAGGATTTTTTTATGGGTGAAGATATTGACGAAGAGGACCAAAAGGCTATGTATCCTGATGAGATAAAAATGCGTAAAAACATAGATGATTTAATATACGCACTTTACTTAAAAATTGATTGTTATGAAAAAGATGAAAATATTACGCCTACAATAGCAAACAAAAAATTTGATAAAGCTTTTTTTGAACTTCTAAACGAAAGAAAAAAGAATAATATTAGTCCCATAGAGTTAGCCAAAGCAATAACACAATTAAGGGTTACTATAAGAAATATTTTTAACAATAAGCCAAATATACGGATAAAATCCGACAGAGAAGCATAAAAAACACCTCTAAAAATTTCTTACATCAAAAGCAATGTAAGAAATTTATTTTTTACATTAAAACTAATGAAATTTTTTAAAAATCTACATTAAAAAATAAACATCTTTTATTTTTCTAACATCGATTTTAACGCCACTTTTACACTAGCTATTAACATTTTTATTTATTAATATTCTTACATCAAATCAACTTAAGCATATCAAGCTTGCAAGCATTCAGGCTTAACCATTTGAGAAAAATTACATATAAAAGGATTAAAAATGCAAAACAAAGCCCTACTAAATTCAAAAGAAACAGCGGAGTTTTTAGGCATAGGAGTATCAACACTTTACAGATACAAGAAATCAAGCGACTTCCCAAAACCTATCATTTACACAAATCAAACTATCCGCTTTAAACGTGATGACCTCGAAGCCTTTATGTATAAAAAGCAAGGCGGAGCGACACCAGAGCAAGGGGGCGAAAGATGAAGCCCCTAAAACCAAGATACGATAAGTTAAGCGAAGAGGATTTTTATTTAGGCTTTATGCTAATAGTAAAAGAGCGAATACCAAGCCTAGCCGAAGCCATAAGCAACGACGAGATAAGCGAACAAACAAAGCAGGCGTTAGATGTAGCCCTTAGCTTTTACGATACATCGCTACAGCTAGCAAGAGAGATTAATGGACTAGAGGACGAAATACGACGGCTAAATTTTAAGCCGTCGAGTAATGCACCTCAACGCAAGAAAGGTTAATAAGATGAAACTTCAAATTACAACAGCAGGCAAAGGCGGAGCGATAATCGCTATCGAGCCTCAAAAGATAAAAGAATTTACTAGCCATTTAAGAGCTTATGGCGTTTCGAGTGTGAAAGAAGCACCACAAGGGCTAATAAATATGGCTTACGACCTATTTTACATCAACAAAAACCTAAGAAAGCAAGTAAGAGAACTAACGGAGCAAGGATACAACGATGAATACAAGCAAGCACAAAACAACGATATTAAAGCTAATAGCTAAATATGGCAAAGTTACCGCCTCCGAATGCTTACACATAAGCAACGCTAATCAGTATTTAGGCAGATTAAAAAGCGAGGGAGTATTAAAAGACGAATGGATGAAAAAAGAGGGTAACCCTCAGCGTTTTAAAGAGTGGAGCATTAAAAACACACCAGAAGCGAGGGCAAAAGCTAATAAATATTTAAAATAAAAATAAAAAGGGTGGAGCTGTTAGCCACCCTTAACAAGGTTACAAACGTGGATATTTTAGCAGAAGTTGAGAGCATTATCAACCCAGCCGAGATTAAAATTTACATTGACACGATAAGGGCTACATTTTACAAAAAAGCTATCATTCAAAAGACCCATAAAAAAATCGACCTTTTAAAGTCAATCGCTCGAAAGTATGGCAAAAAATGGCTAAAGCTGGATAAGCAAACAGCAAAAGCCGTCAAGATAGAACGCCGTTATGAGTTTCGAGATTATGAGATAGTTAATATTTATATGCTTAGCGATTTGCCTATTTTCTACGCTACATTAAAAAACGCAGGCAATGAGCCACAAAAGGCGTTATTTGAAGTTTATGGACTTAGGCAATATAACAAGACACCTCCACCCAAAGAATTAATAGCGGAGCTCCTAGGCGTGATAAATAACGTTTCATCGCTTGACCTTTGTTTTGATAAGGATAGCCCCTTTAACCTTGACCCTTTTTGTGATGAGGTTATTAGCTTTGAAAATACCAAGTATCTAAAAAACAACGATGTATTAACCAGGGTGTATTTTTATGACAAAGCAAAAAAGAATAATCTAAATTTGCCTATCTACCGAGCCGAAGCCGTAGTAAGCATAAATCCCAAAAGCAAAGATAACCCCTTGCCACTCAAACAAAGGCTAAATTTGCAACTCCCATACGCCCTAGATGAGTTTAAATCCATACTGGATAAGACCACTAAAGAGCAAGACACGATCAAACCCTACAAGTCAAAAGAGAACAAAAGAGAGCTAAGAGCATAACCAGCCGAGATTTTGGCTCGTTACCTCAACACACGGATATTTTTATGCGTTAGCCTAATTTTTGGCTTACGTAGCAAAGCCCCCTAAATGTGAGCTTTGTCCGTCCCCTTAAAATTAAGGACACGAGCCGACCCCTAAAAATAGGCTATCCGTCAAACTAGCGCTAACAATGAAACCCAAACAACCCTATTACCAAAGCTTGAGCCTTGTAAAAGCTCCATACGTTAAACGTAGCCAGCTTTAAAAGATGACCTAGATTTAATCTACCTCATCGCTTTACAAAAAAATAAAAACGGCTTTTAACCTTAAGCCAAAATAGCCCTTTTTTTGCTTGCTTAAGTTTTTATAAAAAAGGGTATTGCAGAGATTGCCACCGCTTGCCATATTTTTAACGTTTTTTGTCTATCTTTTAAAATCAAAAATCAAAGCCAGCACCGAGGGGCTAGAGCTTAGCACGTAAGCCATGCACGAGCGAAAATCACAATTTAAGAAAACGAACGTATAGTGTGCCCTTGTAAAACTACCCTACAATGACCTTTTTGTTACAAAAAATCTCCCTTTATCCTTAAGTGAAAAAATTAATTATCAAGGGGGCTAAAAATATTTACATTAAGGTTAAAAATGAGAAATTTTTTTACAAAAAAGTGAGATGGGTTAATTGCAAATTTACAGAAGCAAAGATTGATTTTATAGACTACAAAGACACTTCACTTTTAAAGTATTGCTTGTCAGAGAGATTTAAAATCATGCTTGGTATAATCTAAAAAACCAAAAAAGGATGAACTTCTTAAAATACACGCTTTGAAGCAAAGTGAAAATTGCAATTAAGAAAATTTGATAAGGACAAACTTGAAAATAGCGATAAATGGCACGAGTGGTTTTGTTGGCTCAAATTTGTGTGAGTTTTTAGCTTCAAAAGGGCATGAAATTTTAAAAATAAAGCGTGAGATTTATGCAGATATTTCAGCTTTGACTGAGATTTTGCAAGAGTGTGATGCTCTAATAAATTTAGCTGGTGCAAACATCTCGCAAAGATGGAGTCAAAGCTATAAAAATGAGCTTTTTAATAGCCGAATTGCAAGTACGAAAAACCTTGTTTTGGCACTTTCAAAGACTTCAAAAAAGCCCAAAATTTTCATCTCAACTTCGGCGGTTGGCATTTATGAGCGCGGTTTAATACACGATGAAAGTTCGCAGAATTTTAATAAAGGATTTTTGGGAAAATTGGCGGTGGCTTGGGAAAATGAAGCGTTAAAGGCTAGTGAGCTTGGCGTGAAAACGGCGATTTTTAGGCTTGGCGTAGTGCTTGGCAGAGGGGTTGATGGCAAAACGGGCGGTGCTTTGGCTAAGATGTTACCGATTTTTAAGCTAGGTCTTGGCGGCGTTTTGGCAGGCGGAAAGCAGAGCTTTTCGTGGGTGCATCTGGACGATTTGCTAAAAGCTTATGAGCTTGTGCTAAATCGTGAAATTTCAGGTATTTTTAACCTTGTTTCGCCAGAATTTGCTACCAATGAAAGCTTCACAAAGGCCCTTGCAAACACACTTAAACGCCCAGCCATTTTTAATGTCCCAAGCTTTGTTTTGCAGCTAAAATTTGGCGAAGGCTCGGCGATATTGCTTGAAGGTGCAGATGTGCGACCTGTAAATTTACTAAAACAGGGCTTTGAGTTTAAATTTGGTGATTTAAACGCTGCTTTGAGTGAAATTTTAAGCTGAGATTTTTTAAAGGCTCAACAAAACTTAAGCAGATTTTCTCTTATCAATTTTAGTAGTTTCTGATATAAGTTTTCCTGTGTAGTTTTAGTATCATATTTAAATTCACATTCCTTTAAATGTAATAAGAAATTCTCTTTCCTTATCCCTTTAAATAGCGTAATTTTGAGCTGGGGGAATTAAATACCGGCAGCTTTTTTAAAAGGGCGTATCTAGTTAGATCAAAAACGCCCCTAAATGTTAAAGAATATCGTATTTTACGTAGTTAGAGCCAAGATCAAAGTTGAGCTGGGTAAGTTAGATTTAGGTAGCTTTTAAAGGATGTCATCACAGCTGACACCCTAGGGTGCGTCTGTGTCACCCCTATCGGTAACACGTGTAACGTTACATGTAACGGACCAACTCGTTACAAAATGATATTAATCCTCTTTGTTTTCTATCTCATCAAATATCGCTTTTATTTCGTCGTAGCGTTTAGCTTTGATGTAGCTAATTAAAAAAGGCTCTACCCAATAAGGGATATTTTGAGAACTACCCCAATTATTTACGGACGAGGGTAAAACTCCAAGCAAATCAGCAAAGCCCTTTTTTGATAAATTTGCACGTTTTAATAAATCATTAAATTCTTTTTTATCCATTTTTACCCTTTTATATAATTATTTAATTAGCTAATAATATCAAAATATCATTAAAAAAGTATATTAAGACTTGACAATATATTTAATTAAGTATATAATTCACTAAAAAAATACTTATTTACATATTTAAAGGAGCAAAAATGAAGTTAGTTTTTAACGAAATCAACAAGAATTTTGAGTTAGGCGTTGAAATAACTTGCGTATTAAACCAAGTATCAACGTTAATGCTAGCACTAGCAAATAAACACGAGAGCATAGACGACAATGAGAGGCTAAACGCTACTTATTTGCTAAGTGGCATTTTGCTCGATATTGCCTCAACGCTTGATGATTATGCACTAAAAGACACAAAAGCGACTAAGGAGCAAAGAAAATGATGGCCAAGAGATACGTAAAGTTATACGAGCTTGAAAAGGCTCGTAGCTTTGATGAGCTAATAAGCACACTAGAGCAAAGCCAGGACGTTAGCAGAGATGAAGCCATTTATCAAGCAGGTGCTAAGGCGTGGCTATTCGTAGATTATTACATTAACGAACTCAGGCACGCAGAAGCACAAGTAAAGCACTTGAAAAGACAGCTTGACCGCCTAAGCCCTGGTGATAAAAGCAAAGAGGACTTTAACAAAAATAATCCCTTAGAAGCCAAAGGGATTTTTAAATGGCACAAGCCCTTAAAAGGTGCGAGCTTGCAAAACGATATGCAAGCAAGCTAATATAATCTAAGGGGGCGAGGCTAGCCCCTAACCTCATCACTTCACGAGAGGGCAAACAGCCTTTTGCATAAAATACTGAAAAAATCAAAAGGCTAAATCAATGCTACCAAAAGAGCTTAATACGTTAGATACCTTTTTTAAAATCCTTGATAAGTTTTACCCAGACTGGGAGAAGCGAGCAGATGATTATTATTTAACCGAAATAGCCTTTTTAATCCTAAGGGTCTTTAATAGCCCTTACACGGATGAAACTATTATTAACAATTTACGAGTTATGAAAGTGAGTAAATACGATAAAGAGCTAGCCAAAATTTACGCTTTGCCACTAGAGGCTTACACGTGGATTATGCAAAATAGAATGAAGCCAGATAGAGCAAAGGCGAGCGTAAAACGATATGTAAAAAATGCGATGCAAAATGGATTTTGCAAAAATGCGAAATGGAGCAAGCATAAAACAGCAAAATAACGGCGAAAAATGAGCACAGGGCGGACGAATAAAACCCGATTTTATCGAAGTAGCCCCAAGCTAGGCGGAAAAATTGAGCGCATTTTTGAGCGCAAAAAACGAACGCCTAAAAAGTGAATACTATGCGAATACTGGCAAACACGTAATAAGCGTATAAAGATTGCAATTAGTGAATAAAAGTGAATACCAAAATAGAACGTAAGCCACCTTTTAACAATACAAGCTAAAATAATCAAAAGAAAGGGTTACAAATGCAGACATTAACCATACGAGCAGACGAAGCACTAATAAGCCAAATAGTAGCAATAAGTAAGGCTCTAGCTAATACGACTAATCAAAAGCTAATTATTGATGACGGCTATGCAGACGAGCTAAACGCACGAGCCGATGAAGCCAAACAAGGCAAAGGGCTAATAGACGAGGCTCGAGCACGCAAGATGATAGAGCAGATAAAAGACGGCGAATATGCACGTAAAATTTCATAACCGCTTTTTTGACGAGCTTAACACAATAAAAGAGTTTATTGCAAAGGATAGCGTAAATAGAGCCAACAGCTTTGTCGATGATGTTTTTAATAAGTGCTTGGATTTAAAAGATACACCAACAGCTCATAGACTTAGCCAAAAAGTAAAAAAGAATAATGCTAGAGATTTAATATTTAAAGGTTATGTAATACCTTACTTGATAGATGATGAGGTTATTTATGTGCTAGGCATTTACAAGGCTAACGAGTGGGAAGTGTGAAACGTAATAAGGCGGTAATGTTTCACAAAATAACCTTAATTAAGTTTTCGAGCAAAAAGGGATAAAAAATTACTAATCCTTAAGCCAAAACGACCACTTTAAGCGTCCGAAACTTAAATCATTTAACTTTACAACTTTGAAACCACCTATTTTAGGCGCTTATGATAGTTTTGTATTGAAAACTAAACTTTTCATAACCAACAAATCAAACACTTGAAGCTTAAAAAGCTAGAGTGTATAAATAAGTGTAAAAAATATTAATTTTTTTCTTGTAAAAAGTCGATAAAAACGAGCTTTAAAGCTAAAATCATTTTCCGCTTAACTCCACCATAAATCTAAATACATCTATCATTATTTATACCTTTTGCAAAAATAACTTTTTACAAAAAAAGATGCCAATATGTAAAAATTTAATGAATAATTGATATCAAGACCCTTATCAACATTAGTAAAAGTTAATAACTAAAAAATAATTTTATAAATTTTTATCTTGCTTTAACAAAAAATAAAATAATATTCGCTATTAAAATTCAAAGGAAAAAAATGTTTTTAAAACGAGGAAAAATCATCTTCAACATCCACCTAATAATTGGACTAATTGCGGCTATTCCGCTAATATTCATGACTCTTTCAGCACCATTTGCGTCTTATAGAGAAGAGATCAAAAGTGCAATAAATAAAAATTTTATCAACCTAGTTCCTAGCGAAAAAACAAATTTAAGCTTAAATGAACTCCTAGCTAAAGCAAAAAGTGAGATTCAATTTGATACGCTTGAAAGCTTACAAATAGGTGGAGCAAATGAAGCTTATCGTATAAGCATTACAAAGGATAAAAAACAATTAAATTTCTTCATAGATCCAAGAAGTGGCGAAGTTATTAGCGAGGACTGGGGTGAAAAAGCTCGCGTGGTGATCCTAAGCCTTCATAGAAATTTAGGCTTTGCCCTGCTTGATAGCAAAGTCCCAGCCAACATCGGCAAGCAAATAGTTGCGATTAGCTCCATCATCATGGCTCTGCTTGCCATCAGCGGCCTCATCCTCTATGCTCCGGCGATCAAGCGAAATTTCCTAAGTTCGCTAAAAATCAAGCCAAAAGCAAAGGGCTACGCCTGCTTTTACAACCTCCACACGAGCCTTGGCACCTACGTGGCGATCTTGCTTGTAGTGATGTCACTAACTGGACTTTACTGGTCTTATGGCTGGGTCAGAAGCAGCGTAAATAGTATATTTTTTGATCTAAAAACAGCTCCAATGAAAAAAAGTCTACCACAATCAAATTTACTCCCAATAAGCGACGAGAAATTTAAAGAGATCGAGACTGCGGAGCAAATTTTTAAAGATAACGTCACACTAGAGCTAAAATCGCTCACGATAAACGTGCCTGAAAATAACCAAAGCACCTACACTATAAACTACGAAACAAGCGAGAGTCAAGTGGGCAAGCTAAAGCTTGACGCTAGCGCTGGCAAGATTAAAGAAAACAAGCTTGTTAGCAAGTCTGAGAGCATCCCAGAGGCAAAAAAGGCTGGTCGCAAAGTACTTAGTCTACACACCGGTGAGATGTTTGGCGAGATCGGTCAGATCGTATTTGCAGTATCATGCGTGATCGCAGTTTTA
The DNA here is from genome assembly GCF_902460845.1 of Campylobacter concisus. Classification (NCBI taxonomy): domain Bacteria; kingdom Pseudomonadati; phylum Campylobacterota; class Epsilonproteobacteria; order Campylobacterales; family Campylobacteraceae; genus Campylobacter; species Campylobacter concisus. The sequence continues at coordinate 183,343 of NZ_CABPVS010000001.1, forward strand.
CTGATCATAACTGGATTTTTAATGACCATAAAAAGGACCAAGGCACTCTAAATAAAAGTAAATTTTTACCTTGCTTTGGGTAATATTTTAAGAAATTTTTACCACAAACAAGAGAGAAATTTATGAACAGAAAACGCATTTACAACCCAAGTTCAAATGAAAATTTGACCGACAGAAGAGTCTTTAACGGCAACCCACACGGTATTTTAAATTTCACCAAGGCAAAATACGAATGGGCGTTAAAGCTTTGGGACCTCATGGAGGCAAACACCTGGTTTCCAAAAGAGGTCGACACCACAGACGACGTGCGTGACTACGCCTACAACCTCACGGAGGCCGAAAAGCGCATGTACGACCTCGTCTGGAGCCAGCTCATCTCGATGGATAGCTTCCAGACAAACAACCTAGCTGACAACATCAACCCTTACATCACCGCACCAGAGATCAACGCTGTGCTAAGTCGCCAAGCCTACGAAGAGGCAAACCACAGCAAGTCCTACGCTGTCATGGTCGAGGCGATCTGTGACAACACCGACCTCATCTACGAGATGGAGAAGCACGACGATGTATTGCGTGAGAAAAATGACTACATCTCAAGCGTATACCAAGAGCTTGCAGGTGAAGTGACTGATGAGAAGCTACTTCTTGCGATGGTTGCAAACCAAATTTTAGAGGGCATCTACTTTTACAGCGGCTTTACAGCGATCTACGCTCTAGCGCGTGCTGGCAAGATGCTAGGCTCAGCCCAGATGATCCGCTTTATCCAACGCGACGAGATCACGCACCTGCTTTTGTTTCAAAACATGATAAATTCAGTCCGCAAAGAGAGACCTGACCTCTTTACGCCTGAGACTGAGGCGAAAATTTATGATATGTTTGAAAAAGCTGGAAATTTAGAGATAAAATGGGGCAAATACATCACTCAAAATCAGATAATGGGCTTTACAGACGATATCATCGAGCAGTATATCCACTATCTCATCGACCAGCGCCTAGTTGCGATCGGCCTAAAACGCAAATACAACGTAGCTCACCCTATCAAATGGGTCGATGACTTTGCGAAATTTAACGATCAAAAGTCAAATTTCTTTGAAGCAAAGGTGACAAACTACAGCAAGGGAAGTATCAGCTTTGATGACTTTTAAAAAAGGCATCTTAGCCCTTGCCTGCGTGCTTTTTGTGGGGTGTGCGAGCAGTAGCAGCCAGAGGGCGATTGACATAACAAATAAGGATCTATTAAATAGTTTTAACCCTTACATACTTGTCAAAACAGACGAAACCAAATATGCCATCATCTACCAAAGCATGCCAGCTGGCGATATCCAGCCAAGCCTTGCGCCTATTGGGTCGGCTCTTTTTGTCGATGTTTTAAAGCAGATAAATAGGGTATGTAACTTTAAATCCGCCGACCTAAAAGAGACTAGAGTGGTATATTTTGACGATAAAACCTCGTTTTCGTATGAAGTCTGGGTCTTTAACGACCCGCTTTCAGAGCGTGATAACAAGACTACGGCCATAACAGTTTTGCTAAAGCCAACGCCTGAAATTGGCGGGACGGATATGGATTTTAGAATTCCGGAAAATTGCCATGCGCCAAAGCAAACTATATTTGTATTTGGAAAATAAATGAGCGAAATTTTAAACCTAATAAGCCTAACTTTAAAGGCAAAAAGTGCTACCGAGCGGCTAGATGAGCTTGCAAATTTAGTTGAAGTAGCGCCTGAAAACTCGCTTCTGCTTGCAAGTGAGCTTTGCATCAGCGGATATGACTTTGACGGTTTTTTTGCTGGGGCGAACAAAGCGATGCTTGGTGGCATGATAGGTAGCTTTGATGCGATGCTACTTGAGCGCTTGCAAGAGGCACTTAGCCCAGATAAATTTCTTGGTTTTACGCACCTTACCAGCCTAAATAAAAGCGCAGGGCTCGCTCAAATTTCAAATTTAGCCCCACACCAGGCAAAAATTTATAATGAATTTTTGCTTCTTAACTCAAATAACGTCTTTCATTCACAATTTAAGGCTGAGCTCTTTAGGCCAAATTTGGAGCACGAGATCTTTGCTGCTGGCGAGGTAAGCGAGATAAATGCTTTTAATTTTAAAGGGCTAAAACTTGGCGTGCTGATATGCTTTGAGCTGCGTGATAGCAGGCTCTGGGCGAAGCTAAAAGGATGCGACATCATCATGGTACCAGCCATGTGGGGTAAGGCCAGAGAGGATGCCTACCTTAGCCTTTGTAAGGCGCTTGCCATTGCAAACAACTGCTACGTCATGATCTCAAGCTCACTTGATCTAGAACGTGCTGGGATCTTTTTGCCAGATGGCACGCTAGAGCAAAGCGCGGTTTTTGACGCAAATTTGATCACACAGATAAAGAAAAATTTAGGGCTTTTATAAATTTTAAGATAAGCTTTAAATCGTATAATAACGATTTAAAATTTGTTTAGGAAAGAAATTTTGACCCAATTAGAAGCGATAAAATGCCAAAATTTAGCTAGCGACATAGCCGACGAGATCACGCTAAGCCCACTTTTATTTGACGCGATATCAACAACTGAGCGTGAAATTTTTGTACCCATCACCGCCCATGCTTATAAGCTTGACGCGCAGCCAATCCTTGGCAACCAGTGGATCAGCTCGCCGCTAACCGTGGCAAAGATGACAATGGCACTAGAGTGCGAAAATATGGACAACATCCTAGAAATAGGCTGCGGTAGTGGCTATCAAGCAGCGATACTAAGCAAGCTCGCGCATAGAATTTTTAGCGTCGAGCGTATAGAGAAACTAGCCATGGAGGCCAAAAAACGCTTCGAGACGCTAAAGATCAAAAACGTACACGTAAGATATGATGACGGCAACAATGGCTGGCGAAGCTACGCACCATTTGATCGTATCTTGCTCTCGGCAGCTGCTGATGAGATCTCGCCAAATTTATTTAAGCAGCTTAAAAATGGTGGAATTTTAGTAGCTCCAATGAAAAAAGATGGCAAGCAATTTATTGCTAAATTTAAAAAAGATAAAGATGGAAATTTAGAAAAAGAGTACTTAGATGAGTGCCTTTTTGTGCCACTTCTTGAAGGTAGAGAGTAGCCCAAAATTAGGCAAAGCCTAAGCCTTGCCTAAATGTTAGAATTTATAAGTATAGCCTGTATAAATCCCTATAGTTGTATCTCTTAACTGAGCTCCGCTATTTTTCTTATAAAAAGTCTTATCAGCTTTTAAGCCAAACTCGATCGCATTATGTTCGTCAAATGAGTAGATACCTCCCGCTTTTGCGCCAACTAGCAAGCCTTTGAAATTTTTCTTACTTGTTTCGTTATTAAATCTCTCTCTAACGCTCAAGTAGCCAAGACCTGTATATCCACCAAGAACAGCTTTAAAATTTTCAGTGATACTTGGTGTATAATCAACACCGCCTAGAAATTTATGTTTACTCCATTTCGCGTCTGATTCGCCAGCATTTTTCCTGGCTTTAAAGTCATAATAATAACCGCCATACGCTCTATAGCTGTCAAAATCATAACCACCATAAAAGCCAAGACCATAGTGACCTTTTTTGAAGTTATTTTTCTCACTACTTGCTATGTTTTTTGTTTTGATTTTTGAGTTAAACGAATAATCACCCTCACCACCAACAAATGCACCTTGAGCTAGTGCAGCTGAGCTTACCAAAGCTAGAATCAAGCTTGATTTTACAAGTAAATTTTTCATACCTCTCCTTTAAAAAATTTCTGAGATTTTACATCTAAGCTTTTAATCTATATAAAATTTAAATTTAATAAGAAATTTTATACCAAGTGCCAATTTATTGCTAATGGTAAATGTAGTAAGCGTGAGTATTGTTAAGAATATAAGAGTAAAAATACTTAAATTTGGCACAGCTTTAGGGCAAATCCTAAGCCCGTAGCCATGCCAAATTTATTAAGTTACGCCCTAAAAATGCACTTTAAATTTCGCCCAAAAGCTTCTGCCCGGCTCATAAAGCCTCGTACCGTTTGGGATAGTCTCGTATCCTGCGATACCACCACCGTAGCCGCCTTTTGAATTATGATAGGCGTATTTGGCGTCGTTTAGGTTTTCCGCCGCTAGCAAGAATTGATAATTTTTGTATTTATAGCCCGCGCTTAGCCCCAGCGTCCAAAAGCTATCGCTCTTGCCCAGGTCCATGCCGCCCACATCGCCGTAGCCTTTTTGCGCGCGGTTTTGCGACGCGTTAGCGTAGAAGTCGGCTTTGACGAACCAGTCTGGCTTTTCTAGGCCGGCGCTTAGTTTAAACGTTAGGGGAGAAACCTTAGGCAGCGCGTCGCCGTCTTTTAGGCCGCCCGCGTTTTTAGTCACCTTGCCGTAGACGTAGGATACGCCGGCACCCAGTCTAAATATATCAGCCAGTAGCGTATCGCCCTCGATTTCGCCGCCGTATAGTAAGGCATCGGTATTAAATACGTTTGATGACATGCCCATAGGACTATATTTTATCATTATGTAATCATCCATCTTCGAGACGAAGAAATTCGCGTTTAGCTCGTAGTTTTTGTCTTTTAGCACGGTACCGAAGTCAAGCTGAGTGTTTCTTTCTTTATTTAGCTTGAGATTGTCGTCTTTATTCGTTTCCCAGTGATCCGGTAACCTCTGCGCATGACCTAGTCCCGCATAAAGCGTTAAATTTTGCAGATATTTTTCGTATCTAAAAAAGCCGGAGAATAAATTTTCGCTCCTACTTTTATGCGTTAGTAGCTGCTTTCTTTCGCCGACGTCTAGCCTAAGACCGCCGAAAAGTCCGTAGTCGTTTTCAAGGACGTATTCATTTTGAGTGTATATAGTTTTATACGTTACCTTGCGCTGTTTTACATGCGGCTTTGATAGGGCGGCGTCCATTTCGGCTTTAGATACGCCGGCTCCGCCCGTTCCGGCGCCTCGCCACTTAAAGGAGTCTTGCGAATAACCGGCGCCGATGAAGCTGGTTAGATTATCGAAATTTAACTCGCCTTCTAGCTTAAAGCCGTACATATCGCGTATCGGGTGACTGATGCTATATCCCTTGCCGCGCCCCGTGCCCGGTACCACCGGACGCATGGTGAAGTTGTCCATTATGTGATCGATTTGATGATAGTACGAGCTTAGTCTAATCCTGTGCTCACCGACGTCTTGTTCAAATTTTAGTCCGAAAGACTTGCGGTCAAACTGCACGCCGTCCCTCATCCTGTCGGCATACGCCGCTTCTCCATTACCCAGGTCCGCGCTTAGCTGCAATGCAGTAGTTTCCGTGGGCGTTAGCGTACCCACGAGCGAAACGCTGTTGCGTTTATAGTGCGTATGCATTTTCTGTCCGTCGCCGCTTTTATAATCGCCGCTCTGGTAGTGTCCGCCGGAAATTTCTAAGCTGCCCAGCTCGTTGCCCGCCGCTACGTCTGCAGCAGTTTCAAATCTTCTAAAACTGCCGCCCAGCACGCTTACGTTTCCTCCGAAGCTCGGTTTTGATAGCCTTGCTATCTCTCTATCGAAAAATATACCGCCACTAATGAGCGCGCCGTATCTGACGTCTTGCGGGCCTTTTACGATGCGAACCGAGCTGTAGTTTTGAGCCGAGATGTAAGTGATTGGCGTATCCATGCGCATACCGCAACCGCCGTTTAGCGTGCTACCGTCGATTAGCACCGGCAGTCTAGCCGCCGTCTGCGAGCGGTAATAAACCTCGCTGCCGCCTCCGCCCTTGCGCTCCATAGTAAAGCCGCTCAAATTTAAAAGCGATTTAGCGATGTCGCCGTTTTCTAATATCGCGCCTTTGCCTACTATTTGAGCCTTTGTCGGTTCGTCAAGAACGGACTTTTGTATCTTTGCGGAAACGGTAACCGGAGCCAAGTCTATCGTTTCTTCAGCACCAAGCATTAAATTTGGTACTAAAGCAAATGCTAAAACGTAAGAAATTTTTATGTTTAATCCTATGAAATTAATATTTATATAACATTAATTTTACAATACAGAAATTTGACTCAAATAGTATTATTTTAGTTGGACTGCATTAAATATATAAAGAAACGATTTTGGTAAATTAAAACCGAAGCAATCTCGGTTTCATTAAAATTTTAGCATTATAAAACCGAGATAAAAAAATTTATAAAATCTCTTTTATGAGTAGCTGTGGAGTAACAAGTCCGCGGAATGAATTTTTTGATATACAAAAGATAATATCTATCATCTCGCCAACTCTAGCATGTCTTGTAAAGTTAAAAAATAGAGCCTCAAGTGTTTTATTATCCTTTTGCAAGATGAGCTTTAGGTGATTTTGATCTCTACCTATAAGTCTTTCGTTTTTAACAAGAGCATTTTTTATCTTAAAGACTGGGCGAGGATTTTTCTGTCCGTATGGCTCATAAAATTCTAAAATTTCAAGCAGCTCAAAGTCTATCTCGCTTGGCATTATATCGCCAAGTAGCTCGTCCGAACTTTTGCACTCTTGCATATTTAGACATGAGCAGCTTTTATTTATCGCTTCTTTAAATTTCACCAAATTTTCAGGCACAAGTGTAAGTCCAGCCGCTCCTTTGTGACCGCCGTAGCTTGTTAGTAAATTTTCGTGGCTTGCTATAAGAGATAAGATATCAAGCTTACCAATACCTCTAGCACTACCTTTTGCACGGCCTTTATCGATGCTAAAGACAATAGCTGGCTTTGCAAAGTGCTTTGCTAGGCGGCTAGCTACGATGCCTATCACACCCTCGTGCCACTGCTCGCCCCAAGTGATGATGACTTCATCGTCCTCTTTTACGTCCTTTAGCGAGCACTCAAAGAGTTGGCGCTCCTCCTCTTTTCTGGAGTTGTTAAATTCAATGATCGTATCAAGGTAGTTGTAAGCCTCTTCGATGCTCTTTGCGCGCAAGAAGTTAAATGAATTCATCGCATCGTCCATGCGTCCGGCTGAATTTATAAGCGGAGCTATAAGAAAGCTAATATCATCGCACTCAAATTTTTCCTTACCATAAAACTCTTTTATAGCATGAAATGCGGAACGCTTAGACGCATTTAACTTACAAATACCAAGGCGAACAAGCATTCTATTCATATCTCTTAGCTCCATCATATCAGCGATTATCGCGATAGCTAAAAGCTCTAGAAATTTGCTCATATCGTAATTTAGCCCAAAAACATCCTTTAACGCTCCAACCAAATACCAAGCAACCTCAGCACCACAAATTTCGATATTTGGGAAGTTGCAGTCTTCTTGTTTTGGATTGATGATCGCATAAGCTTCTGGGAGAATGGCTGGTGGCATGTGATGATCAGTAATGATAAGATCGATGCCTTTTTCTTTACAGATAATGGCCGCATCGTTTGCAGAGATGCCGTTATCAACGGTGATAATCAAGCTTACATCAGCTGAGAGTTCGTCTATTATCTCAGGATTTAGCCCATATCCGTCTTTAAATCTATTTGGAATTTTTACTAGGTAGTCTTTCACGCCAAGATCATCAAAAAACTCAGCCAAAATTACGCTCGAAACAACACCATCAACATCATAATCGCCCACAATGGCTATGCGCTCGTTTTTCTCGATCGCTTCTTTTATGCGATTAGCGCCTTTGTATATATCCTTTAAGGCACTTGGTGTCGGAATTTCACTAATTTTTTTATGTATGTCGTTACAAAATCTATGCGCTAGTAAATTCCTTATATCCTCTTTATTTAGCATGGTTTTGGCAAGAATTTTTAAAGAACTTGCCAACTTTATTTAATGCCACTTGTTCACTTAAATTTACACCTATATCGCCAAAAATTTGGCTATAAAAATACTTCTTTTTCATCGCAATCTTTCGTCTTTATTTTGAATGCTTGGATTATATCTTTTTGAAATTTAATTTCTTATAATTTTAAATGAAAGTAGGATTTTAGGGCTAATAGCAAGCTTAAAAGCTTTGCTAAATTGATAGTCTTTACAAATTTAACGCGCCAAAAATAGTAAGTATTAGCAAAAATTTATACAATTAAATTTATAAATTTTTAAATGCTTTATGCCATAAAGTTTAAACCATTTTTATAAAAATTTATTCCAAATTTCTCAAAAACTCCGCGTATTCTATAGCGCCGCGTTCTATTTCGCTGTCGTTTGATATGTAGTCCACGCCCGGAGTCTCCTCGGCGCCGTAAAATGCGAAAAAATCGCGGTAATCGGCGTGAAAATAGTATTTAAACGCAAGCTCAAACGGCGTAAGAACCTCGCGCAAGCTAAAATGATAGCGTCCTTGCGGGCGGTAGTCGCTCTTTTTGATGCCTGCAGTCACGGCTAGCGCAACCTTGCGGCCCGCTATGCCGTCCGAGCCGCGTCCATAGGCAAAGCCGTGCGTCATCACTGCATCGATCCACGATTTTAAAATCGGAGGGCAGGAGAAGTTATGAAGCGGAAACTGCAAAACGAGGGCGTCGTGGGCCCTGATGAGCTCTTGCTCGCGCGCGGCGTCGATGTCACCGCCCCCGTAAACCCGCGTCAAATCATGAACGCTAAAGCGCTGCGGCTCTTTGAGAGCCTCTTGTAGCAGGCGTTTGTTTATGACCGAGTTTTGGATATCAGGGTGGGCTAAGATGATTAGAGTTTTCATTTTTCTCCTTAGAAATTTATAGAAAGAAGTGGGGATTTATTTGATAAATAATTTAATAAAAACAGCAAAATTTTAAAAGAATTTTTAGAGCCAAATGGCTCTAAATTTAAGATTTGACGTTTTCTAAACTTGCCTTTATAAAGCCTAATATCACAGGATTTGGTTTAGTTAGACGGCTAGTAAACTCAGGATGACACTGCACGCCCACAAACCACGGATGGCCTTTTAGCTCGATAGCCTCTATCAGTCCATCGCTCTCACCGCTTACCAAAAGACCATTTTTCTCAAAAATTTCTTTATATTTTGGATTTGCCTCGTAGCGGTGGCGGTGACGCTCTTTTACACTCTTTGCATTGCCATAAATTTCAGCTAGAAGCGTCTTTGGTTTGATGTCGCAGTTATATGCTCCAAGCCTCATCGTGCCGCCAAGTGGGCTTGTGTGCGTTCTTATCTGTTTTTTGCCGTGAGCGTCGATAAAGCTATCGATTAGATAGATGATAGGATTTTTGCACTCTTTGTCAAATTCCATAGAATTTGCATCTTCTAAGCCTAAAACATCCCTTGCAAACTCAATGAGTGCTAGCTGCATACCAAGGCAAATTCCAAGATAAGGGATCTTATTTTCACGAGCAAATTTTATAGCCTGCATTTTGCCTAAAACGCCCCTTTCGCCAAAGCCGCCAGCGACCAAGATGCCATCAACGTCTTTTAAAAGCTCATTTACATTGTTCTCTTCTATCTTTTCGCTATCTATCCAGCGTAAATTTACCCTAGCATCCAAATTTGCTCCAGCATGGATAATGCCCTCAGTTAGGCTCTTGTAGCTCTCTTTTAGATCGATGTATTTACCTACAAATGCTATTGTAGTTTCATTTGTTGGAGCGATTATTCTTTTTACTAGGCTATCCCACTTTGCCATGTCTGGTTTTAGCTCATTAAAGCCTAAATTTTCAGCGATTGGAGTTAGTATGTCTTGCTTTAAAAATGAAAGTGGAATTTGATAGATACTTGCGCTATCTAAGCTCTCTATAACGCAGTTTTTCTCCACACCACAGCTTGCTGCGATCTTATCTTTTAGCTCGCGGTTTAGTGGCATTTCAGATCTGCAGATGATGATATCTGGCGTTATACCTATACGTCTTAGCTCGCCTACGCTATGCTGGGTTGGCTTTGTTTTTAGCTCGCCAGCTACTTTGATAAATGGCACAAGCGTTAGGTGGATATTTAGCGCTCTTTTTTTACCAACTTCTACTCTTAGCGCTCTTATCGCCTCTAAAAATGGCAAGCCCTCGATATCGCCAACGGTTCCGCCGATCTCAACGATGAGTACATCTTTGCCCTCGCCTGCTTTTTTGATACGATCAACGATCTCGCCAACGATGTGAGGGATCACTTGTATAGTCTTTCCAAGATAGTCACCACGGCGCTCTTTTTCGATAACCGAGCTATAAACTCTACCTGTTGTGAAGTTATTATCCTGACTTAGGCTCTCATCTAAAAATCTCTCGTAGTGACCAAGGTCTAGATCTGTTTCAGCGCCATCGTCTGTGACAAAGACTTCTCCGTGCTCAAGCGGGCTCATCGTGCCAGGATCTACGTTGATATATGGATCAGCTTTTAAAACACTTACTTTTAGTCCGGAATTTTTTAAAAGAGTCGCGATAGACGCAGCTGCGATGCCTTTTCCAAGTGAGCTTAAAACTCCACCTGTGATAAAAATGTACTTCGTCTCTTTTGCCATTAAATTTCCTTAAATTTATTTATTTTTTAATTGCGGATTATACCCCTTAAATATTTAGTAAGGCATTAATCGTATAAATTTTAAAAATTATTCTTTAAGTCTTTTTGTTATAGACTTCAAAAACTATGATAAAAAACTACTTAAACATCATTGCCTCTTTATATATAGAGGGCTTTAAAAACATGAAAATAGGCAAGAAATTATGGCTTCTCATAATAATAAAGCTTATCATTATGTTTGGAATTTTAAAGGTCTTTATCTTTGACGAGACTCTTAATACCAAATTTCAAACCGACGAAGAAAAAAGCGAATTTGTAATTCGTAATTTAATAAAGGAATAAAATGTCTGAGATGGATTTTGTTGACTGGTCTAGGGCTCAGTTTGCGCTGACTGCCATTTACCACTTTTTGTTTGTCCCACTTACTTTGGGGCTAAGTTTTATCATCGCCATTATGGAGACGATATATGTTAAAACCGGCGATAAAGTCTGGCTTGAGATAACGAAATTTTGGCTAAAGCTCTTTGGTATAAATTTCGCTATCGGCGTTGCTACTGGCATCATCATGGAGTTTGAGTTTGGTACAAACTGGGCGAATTACAGCTGGTTTGTCGGCGATATCTTCGGTGCTCCTCTTGCGATCGAGGGCTTGCTCGCATTTTTCATGGAGAGTACATTTTTTGCCATTATGTTTTTTGGCTGGGATAAAGTCAGCAAGAAATTTCACCTGCTTTCAACTTGGCTTGTCGCGATCGGTTCAAATTTAAGCGCGCTTTGGATCTTAATCGCAAATGGCTGGATGCAATATCCTATCGGCATGAAATTTAACCCAGATACCGCTAGAATGGAGATGGAGAATTTCTTTGAAGTTGCGCTAAATCCTCTTGGAATTAGCAAATTTTTGCACACAGTAACTAGCGGCTACACCATCTCAGCTATCTTTGTGATAGGAATTTCTGCTTGGTTTTTAATCAAAAAACGCCACATCTTGCTAGCTAAAAAAAGTATCGTGGTTGCTAGCGCATTTGGCCTTATCACATCGGCATTTTTGCTACTTAGCGGTGATGAGAGCGCATATTTTGTAGCTCAAAAGCAGCCTATGAAGCTAGCTGCGATGGAGGGACTTTATAAGGGCGAGAAAAACGCTGGCTTAGTTGCCGCTGGTATTTTAAACCCAGCTAAAAAGCTTGGTGATGACGTTGATCAATTTTTACTTGAGATAAAAGTACCTTATGCACTTGGCATCATGGCAAACAGAGAACTAGACTCATTTACACCAGGTATAAATGACCTACTTTATGGCAATAGCGAGCACAATCTAATAAGCGTAGAAGAGAAGATGGCAAAGGGCAAAGTAGCTATTGAAGCTCTTAAAAACTACAAAGAGGCTAAAAAAGCAAATGACGAGAGCTTGATGAAAAGCTCACTTTCAAATTTAGAAAGCAACCTAAATTTCTTAGGATATGGCTATCTTAAAGACGCAAAAGAAGCTGTACCGCCAGTTGCGCTTACATTTTATAGCTTCCACATCATGGTTGCACTTGGCACTTACTTCATAGCTCTTTTTGCTATTACGCTCTATCTAAATCTCTCAAGAAAATATAAATTTGAAAACATAAGAGCATTTTTGTGGATCTGCCTCTTTACCATACCGCTTGGCTACATCGCAGCTGAAGCTGGCTGGATAGTAGCAGAGGTCGGCCGTCAGCCTTGGGTGATACAAGATCTCATGACCGTTGGCGTAGGAGCTACAAATTTATCTGACTCAAATGTGAAAATTTCATTTATATTATTTGCTGTTTTATTTACGGTCTTGCTAATTGCTGAGATCAAAATCATGCTTAAGCAAATAAAGATAGGATTTAACGACCATGCATAGTTTAAGCTTAGAAAATTTACAAATTTATTGGTGGTTTATAGTTAGCCTTCTTGGCGGACTTTTAGTCTTTATGATGTTTGTTCAAGGCGGTCAGTCGCTCATCTTTAGCCTTGGTAAGGACGAGCTTAAAAAAGATATGCTCATAAATTCTATCGGTAGGAAATGGGAGCTTACATTTACAACGCTTGTTATGTTTGGAGGCGCGTGCTTTGCGGCATTTCCGCTATTTTACGCTACTAGCTTTGGTGGCGCTTACTGGGTTTGGCTGGCTATTTTATTTTGCTTTATCGTCCAAGCTGTAAGCTACGAGTACCGCAAAAAGCCTGATAACTTCTTAGGCGCTAGAACTTATGAAATTTTCCTTTTCATAAATGGCTCACTTGGCGTTATCCTTATCGGTATGGCTGTTAGTACATTTTTTAGCGGAAGCGACTTTGTGCTAAATGAGCACAACTTTGTTGAGTGGAAAACTCCTTTTCGCGGTCTTGAAGCATTGGCAAATCCTTACTTGTATTTGCTTGGCATAGCGATGTTTTTCTTATCTCGCATAGGTGGCTGCTTATATCTTATGAACAACATCGCTGATGGCGAATTTATACAAAACGCTAGAAAGCAACTGCTTATTAACACCGTGCTATTCTTACCATTTTTTCTAGGATTTCTTGCTTGGGTGCTTACAAAAGATGGCTTTGCATACGACGCAAATGGCGTAGTTAGCCTTGTACCTTACAAATACGCTATAAATTTGATCGAAATGCCTATCGTTGGCATATTGCTTCTTGTTGGCGTTGTTTTAGTACTTGTTGGAATTTTCCAAGGGGCATTTACAAAAAGCATCCGTGGAATTTTTGCTTATGGCGTTGGCGTAACACTAGCTGTGACTGCATTATTTTTGATAACAGGCCTAAATGGCACAGCATTTTATCCGTCATTTAGCGACCTTTCTAGCTCGCTAACTATCAAGAATGCAAGCTCAAGCCACTATACGCTTGGCGTTATGGCCTATGTTAGTTTGCTAGTGCCAGTAGTGCTTGCTTATATCATCGTCGTTTGGCGAGCGATAGATAGCAAGAAGATCACGCAAGACGAGATCAAAAATGATCATCACGCATACTAAGGATAAAAGATGTTAGAAGCAGGAATTTTTTTGATACTTTGGCCAGTGACACTATTTGCTAGCTATAAATTTGTTCTTTTTTCTCTTAAGAAATTTGACGCAAATAACTAAAATTTAGGGGCGTTTGCTCCTAAATTCTTCTTTTTATTTTTACTCTTTAAAACGACTCTTTTATAAATTTATTTAAGCCACTTTTCATATAAGCGTTATTTCCGTGTGAAATTTGGGTAGTAAGATATCATTAAATTTTATTAAAGGAGCGAAAATGAGCAAGAATTTCTTAGGTTCTGTTGCCCTTGCGGCTGTTTTGGTTAGTGGTCTTAGTATAGGCATCACGCCACTAGAGGCTGGAGTACTGGCTCATCACGTGAAGGTTCAAGGCGAGCTTGGGTCAGTCTTTATAAATCCTTACGACGTATCGCCGCTAACTGCGGTTATAGATAGGGCTGGCAAAGATATCAAAGATATCCATGTCAAAGTAAAAGGCAAGCCAGATGGTGGCATCGATATCGACTACAACGTCTCAGAGCATGCTTTGCTTACGCATGATGGTGTGCCTATTTGGGGGCTTTACCCTGACTATCTAAATGAAGTAGTCGTAAGCTACACATTTAACGGAGCTAAAAAGGTAGAAACATATAAAATTTACGCCCAGCCTATCGTCACATATAGCCGTGATTTTAGATTTTCTCACATGCAAAAGACTCGCGTCAAAAAGGTCGATCCTGCCTTTAAAAACAGGCTCTATCTCATAAACAACACGATCACAAGCGTCTATAAACCACTTGATTGGAAAAATGGCGGAGCTGCTAGTTGGAACGACTTTACCGAAAACTACATCGTAGATACCAAAGGCGAGGTTAGATGGTACCTTGACTATCAGAAATTTTACGACCGCAGCGAGCGCAGAGTGATGGATGGGGGCATGATGATGGGCTTTCATCAGCTAAAAAACGGCGATATCAGCTTTGGCATGGCTCAAAGATATCTAAGATATGACCTTATGGGAAAAGAAATTTATAATCGCCCGCTTCCAAGAGGCTACATCGATCTAAGCCATGAAGTTATGCCATTAAAGGATGATCACGCACTTCTTAGGGTTGGTAAATACAACTACCACCACAAAGATGGCAAAATTTCTCACACCATAAGAGATCACATCATCGAGGTCGATAGCACCGGTAAGGTGGTCGAAGAGTGGGATCTAAATGAAATTTTTGGCAACAACGTCTACCGCAGCAACCTCATAAAAGCGCTTGATGCAAGAGCTGTTTGCCTAAACATCGATATGGACGCAAAAGAGATAAAGATAAGTGATGATCAACCATTTGGCGACATCACCTCTACTGGTACAGGTAGAAACTGGGCTCACGTAAACTCTATCTCATATGATGAGAGCGACGATAGCATTATCCTCTCACTTCGCCACCAAGGCATAGTTAAAATCGGCCGCGATAAAAAAGTAAAATGGATATTAGCTTCGCCTGAGGGCTGGAGTGAAGAATTTAAAGCCAAAGTGCTAACTCCAGTCGATAGCAAAGGCAATAAGATAAAATGCGAAAACTCAAAATGCGAGGGCGAATTTGACTGGTCATGGACTCAGCACACCGCATGGCTAACACCAAGATATGACAACAAAGGCAGCATAAAACACCTAAGCGTATTTGACAATGGTGATGCAAGGGGCATGGAGCAGCCAGCCTTTAAAGAGGATAAATACTCTCGTGCGGTTGAGTACAAGATAGATGAGAAAAAGGGCACAGTAGAGCAAACTTGGCAGTTTGGCAAGGAGCGTGGCTTTGACTTTTACAGCGCAGTCACCAGCAACGTCGAGTGGCAAAAGGATAAAAACACCTACTTTATCTCAAGCTCAAACGTAAATTTGCTTAAGCCAGATAAGACTATCAAAATGGTTTTAGTAGAGATCGATCCAAAGACAAATGAGGTCAAATTTGAGATGGATGTAGACTCTGCGTCAAGAGATGATGTTGCTTATAGAGCAATGGTTATTGATCCGGAGGTATTTAGTTATTAGCAGTATCTGGTGTGAGATTTTTCTCGCACCAGCTTTTAGTTGTTGTTTTGAAATTTATAGATTGCTTCTTTGATTCTAGTAAGGTTAAAATTTATCGCTCGCTCTAGTTCTGGCAAGTCTATATCTTTATCCGCTTCAAAAGCTTTTACCATATCGCTTAGCTCTTTTGTTTCATCACTTGCAAGAACTATGCTTTTAAAATTATCATCATCTATCTGGTCAAATTTTAAAAAGATCGATACAAATTTATCTTTCAAAATTTCTTTATTTAGCTTTCTATTTTCCAAAGCTTTCTTTGTTCCACCATTTTTATTACAGGTTCTAAATATCGAATCTATTGTTTCATTCACTTCATCAAGTAAAATTTCTGTTTTTTCACTTTGCATATAAAACTCTCTTAACTATAAATTAAATTTAAAATAAAAGCTAATCGCTCTTGTTTTGGAGATTAGAAGTTGTTTTGCTTCTTCGCGTAAAAAGGAAAAATTAAAGTTGTATTTGTGAAGTTATTTTCATAAAAGTTTGTGCCAGAATTTAAAATTTTAGTTTGCATTGGCATCACTTTTATGCCCTCTGTTTTTGTGATCATTTTCTCATCCTTGTTAAAAAATTTTATCGCATTGTATAAATTTTCATAAGTCTTGTAAATTGTACCAAGGTACAATAAAGCCCTATAAATCAATATTTATAACACATTGATAATATTTTTACGTTATTATTTTGCATACTGCTTTGATTAAAATTACCGAAATTTCGTAGCTATTTAGCTCATCCTTTTTGGATAAATTTTAAAAATTTAATGTGTTATTTATGTAATAAAAAAATTTTTAAATTTGCAAAAAAATTTTTAAAATCTTTGATACTTTATATGTGATAAAATCCTCTCAAATTTTAAAAAAGGATCAAATTTGAGAAGCGACATAATCAAAAAAGGCTACACAAGAGCTCCACACCGCTCACTTTTGCGTGCGACCGGGCTAAAAGACGATGACTTTAATAAACCCTTTATCGGCGTTGCAAACAGCTTTATAGAGATCATTCCAGGCCACTTTTTCTTAAACAAATACGCGCAAATTTTAAAAGATGAAATTCGCAAAAATGGCTGTATTCCATTTGAGTTTAACTGCATAGGCGTGGATGATGGCATCGCGATGGGGCATGGCGGCATGCTATATAGCTTGCCTAGCCGCGAAATCATCGCAAACTCGATAGAAACTGTGATGAACGCTCATGCACTTGACGCACTTGTTTGTATGCCAAACTGCGACAAGATCGTCCCTGGCATGGTTATGGGCGCTTTAAGGGTCAATGTCCCAACTGTGTTTGTAAGCGGTGGCCCTATGAAAAAAGGCTACACAAAAGATGGCAAGCCGATAGATCTTGCGACTGCGTTTGAGGCGGTTGGTAAATTTGAGACCAAAGAGATAGACGAAGCCGAGCTAAGAGATATCGAGTGCAATGCATGTCCAAGCGGTGGTAGTTGCAGCGGTATGTTTACAGCAAATTCTATGAACACACTTTGTGAAGCGATGGGCATAGCGCTCCCTGGCAATGGCACTATCCTTGCACTAACCCCAGAGCGTGAGGAGCTCATCAGGCAGGCTGCTCGCAGGATCTGTGAGATCGCACTTGATGAGAAATTTAAAATCAGAAACATACTAAATGAAAAAGCGATCCGCAACGCGCTTGTCGTTGATATGGCGATGGGTGGTAGCAGCAACACCGTCCTTCACATGCTAGCTATCTCAAGAGAGGCTGGCGTAAATTTAGATATCAAAGAGCTAAATAAAATCAGCCAAAACATCGCTCATATCGCTAAAATCAGCCCAAGTTTGCCAAACGTGCATATGGAGGACATCGGTAGAGCTGGTGGCATGAATGCAGTGATAAAAGAAATTTCACGCAGAGATAATGGCATGCTAAATTTAGACAATCTCACAGTTAGTGGCGAAACTCTGGGAGAGCGTGTAAAGGTAAGTGACATCAAAGATGAAAACATCATTCACAAGGTAGAAAACGCCTATTCACAAGTTGGCGGACTTGCCATTTTATTTGGAAATTTAGCCGAGCAAGGCTGTGTCATCAAGACAGCCGGCATCGTTGGCGAACGTAAATTTAGCGGCAAAGCCGTCTGCTTTAACTCACAAGATGAAGCAATAGCTGGCATCTCAAGCGGTAAAGTAGATAAAGGCGACGTCGTCGTCATCCGCTATGAAGGCCCACGCGGGGGACCTGGCATGCAAGAGATGCTAAGCCCTACTTCACTCATCATGGGACGAGGCCTTGGTGCAGATGTAGCGCTCATCACAGATGGTCGCTTCAGCGGGGCGACAAGGGGTCTAAGTATCGGTCACGTAAGCCCAGAAGCGGCTGAAGGCGGCATGATAGGCTTGCTACAAGATGGCGATATCATCGATATAGACGTTGATAAATACGAGATAAACGTTCGCCTAAGCGAAGCTGAGATCGCAAAGAGAAGAGCGGAATTTAAGCCAGTTGATAAACCGCTAACATCTCGCTGGCTAAGGCAGTACCGCAAACTAGTCACAAACGCAAGCAACGGAGCAGTTCTAGAAGCATAAAAAATTTATTACAAAAGCAAGGAGTAGCCTCCTTGCTTTTGTAAAAATATTAAAATTTCTTCATTTTTTTAAGGATACTAAATGCAACAAGATTTCTATTTTTATGCTGCCATATTTTTAGGACTACTATTTTTGATTGCGATATTTGTCATCTATTCATTTAATAGAGACAAACTTGAGCTAAAGAGAAATTTGACACAAAAAGAGCAAGAAAATTTTGAAATTTCATCAAATCTAACAAATTTAGTATCTAAAAATAGTGAAAATCTGCAGCTAATCAGTGAGCAAAAAGCAAGACTTGTGTCAAATCACGAGCGAATAGACGAGCTCATCCGTGAGATCGATGCACTAAAGACCAAAATAGCACAAAAAGACGAAGCTGAAGATGCAATGGAGTGCGTGATAAATGAGCTTAAAGAGAGTATCGGTACAGCAAATGAAAGGGCCAAGAATAACGAGGCAAATTTTACTGCAACACTAGCTGAGCTAAATCAAAACAAAAATGCTTTAGCTGAAGCGAGTGAGAGAGAAAATAGATTAAAACGTGATATGGCTGTGCTTAGAAATGAAATAGAAGCAAAAGAAAATAGCCTAAAAGAGCAGGAGGCAAATTTATTAAAAGTAAAAAATGAGTTAAATCTGGAATTTTCTAATCTTGCAAATAAAATATTTGAAGAAAAAAGTGCAAATTTCACACAAAATAGCCAAAATTCTTTAGATCTTTTACTAAAGCCACTAAAGGAGCAAATTTCAACCTTTCAAGAGCGCGTAAATGCAGTCCACGACGAATCCGTTAAAGGCATGAGCGCACTAGGAACGCAGATTAAGCACATAAGTGAGATTGGTATCTCGATGTCAAAAGAGGCAAACTCGTTAGCCACTGCATTAAAAGGTAGCAATAAAACACTTGGAAACTGGGGTGAAATACAGCTTGAACGCACATTTGAGGCTTCTGGACTTGTAAAAGATGAGCATTACTTGACACAACAAAATTTCAAGAACGAAGAAGGCAAACGTCTTATTCCTGATTTTATAGTAAAGATACCAGATGGCAAACACCTAATAGTTGATTCTAAAGTCTCACTTATAGCTTACGAAAAGGCTATCACAGCCAGCAACGAAGAGGAGCTAAATTTAGCATTGAAAGAGCATATTGCTTCTATGAAAAATCACATAGATAGCTTAAATAGTAAAAATTACGGCGAGATCGTACCTGATAGCCCTGATTTTGTATTGATGTTTATACCAATTGAGCCAGCATATATCGAGGCTATGAAATTTGATAGTTCACTTTTTGACTATGCGTTTCAAAAGCGCGTAATACTAGTATCTCACACTACGCTTATGCCTATTCTTCGCACAGTGGCAAATTTATGGCGTATAGAGCGTGGCAATGAAGAGGCCAAAAATATCGTAAAGAGTGCGATTAAAATTTATGATAAAGTCCGCAATGTGGCCGAGCACATGAATAGGCTTAGCAATACACTAAATACTGCAAATAAACATTTTAACGCCCTTGCATCAAGTTTTAGTGGTAGAGATGGTCTTATTAGTAGACTTGAAAATTTTAAACGCTTGTCTCCAGACGATCAAAAAGATATAGAAGTAAAAGAAATCGGTGTAAATAACAAATTAGAAAAAGAGGATTAGGATATGGCTAGAAAAACTAGCCATAAAAAATTTATTTTAAAAGACCTTGTTTTTTCATTTGTTCCATTACTTGAGCAAACATCTCTTTAGCTTGTTTGCAAGTAGCGTCTTGTTGCTCTTTTGGAAGTGCAGCAAGTTGGTCCATTGATTGCTTCTTTTGGTCTTCATAAATTTTTACTTGTTGATCTTGACCAGCTTTTTTGTAAGCTTCAACCATCTTATCGATGTCTGAGAAGTATGATTTGCAAGTATCTGTAAGATCTGCAGCGTTTAGGCTTAGTGCAAAGCCAAGAGCAGCTAAAACTAAAAGTGATTTTTTCATCTCTTTCTCCTTGTGAAAATTTGAAAGGATTGTATCATTTTTATAATATTTTATGGCTTAAATTAATAGCCAAGACAAGAGTCTTGGCTATTTTTGGCTTTTTAGCCTAGAAATTCGCGTTTGAAATACTCTTTTGGAGCTTTGCAAAGTGGGCAAGCACCTGGAGCTTTTTTACCTCTGTGAACGTGTCCGCACACCTCACAAACCCAGATATCTTCCTCATCGCTCTCAAAAAAGCCCTCTTCATCAAGCATCTTTTTAAGCTCTAAATACTCTCTTTCATGCTCTACTTCAACCTTGCCGATCGCGTTAAATAGCCTCTCAACATCTCTTAGCTCTTCTTCTTTTGCGATCTTTGCAAAGTCTGGATACATCGTCGTATGCTCGTAGTTTTCGCCAGCTGCAGCGTCAAGTAAATTTTTATCCATCTTATCGATCGGATCATTCATTAGCTCATGATATTTTTTAAACTCAGCTCTTGCATGCCATTTTTCATTTTCAGCTGCTTCGTAAAAGTGTCTAGCAATAGCATGATATCCTGCTTCTTTGGCTAGATCGCCGTAAAGCTCATACTTATTTCTAGCTTGTGACTCGCCAGCAAATGCCTTCATCAAATTTACCGCTGTTAAATTTTCAGTGATGCATTTCATCTCTTCGCCACAACAGGTTAGTGTACCGCCGCCAACCTTTTGCACCTCGATCTCGTTGCCGCATTTTTCGCATTTGTATGTTTCGTACTGTCTCATTTTGACTCCTATTTTGATAAATTTTGAGTGGATTATAACCAAATAATTAAAATAAGTAAATAATAATTTTTATTGATAACGTATATTATTATTTTATTTTTTACACAAAATTTGTGTGAGTTTTGTTACAAATGGAGAGACTAGCAAAAGCACAGGATACGCCACTACAAAGGCTTTTACATAAGCAATTAGCCAAATTTTCACAAAGCCATCAACAAAACCAAGGTTTAGATATGTCAGCACAAATGACATAAAAAAAGCCATAAATGCTGACATTATAAACGCAAAAACATATTTATAAAATTTTACTGGTATCATGAAATTTTGCCTATCAGCTCCCCTAACCTTTTTGCGTGATCGAGCGCCTTTTGCCTCATCAAAGCAAGCTTTGCCTCATCGTGCCTGCTCTGATACGAAAGCCCTCCGCTATAAACATATCCTGCAAATTCCATTCCGCAAGTATTCGCTAGAGCCTTAAGTGGCGGCAAAAATTCCTCTATCTCATAGCGCTGAAGTGCTTCTTTTTTATAAAGCTCCTCAGGCGCACCAGAGGTAAATGAAAGCACTAGCTTTTTGCCATGTAGCTTATCTCCCTTACTGCCATGAGAGAAGCCATGAACTAGCACATCTTCAAACCACTTTTGTAAAAGTGACGGCACACCGTACCAGAAAAATGGATAAACAAGCACGATCACATCAGCCTTTACTAGCTTTTCTTGCTCGGCTTTTACATCGATAGCGTAGTTTTTATAAAGCTCACTTAGTATGTCAAATTTAGCCTCTGGCACCTGCTTTTTTAGCTCACTCAAAATTATCTTATTTGCAAAAGAATTTTCAAGGTCAGTGTGACCTGATACAACTAAAATTTCACTCATTTTCTCTCCTTAAATTTACTTGCAAACAAAGCTACTTGCCTTGCTCGTGTCGCCACCCACGTATGTAGCCATCTTTGGATACGCACACACCAAAAATTCCTTGCCAGCGTAGCTCCTGCTCTTTGCTAGCATGCTCTTTGGCGCTTCGTCCTTTTCGTGCCACGCTTCAAGCGCACTAAGAGGATCGACGTCATCTATGCCGTTTCCGCCACCGCAGTGGTTCATCCCAGGTAGCGCAAAAAATGCCGCGAAATTTTGGCTATTTTCATTATCAGCCTCTAGCTTTTTAAACCAGTCCCTTTGATCTTTTGCCGAAAAAACTGGGTCTGAGACGCCAGTTACTATGATTAGCTTACCGCCATTTGCGCTAAATGTGCTAAGGCTTGTTGAGATAGCGTCATTTATCGCTGCGGTTTCGAAAGTCTTTGGCGTGTCTTTGTCAAAGTCAAAATTTATCGTGTCAAAATTTGGTTGCGCGGGCGTTAAAAAGTAGTAATTCACCGAGCCGCTTGAAAGCGTGATATTTCTAGCGTTTGGCTTGACGCTTTGTGAGTCGCCTAGCTTCCACTGCCTCCAGCCCTCAGCGCTCACGCCTGAGTCGTAAAACCAGCCACTATAAATTTGCTCGCCCTTGCTGTTTTTGGCTCCGTTAAAGATTTTCTCTATCGCCTCTATCTTTTGCTTCTCTAAATTTAGACTTTTTGGATCAAATTTGCACGCTTCCCACGCATTTATGATCCCATCTTTTAGCCCGTCTAAGGCATCACATTTTTCTAGCACGGCGTGGCTTAGCTTCTCAAGGTCATTCTTAGTTAGGGCATTTGCGAAAATTTTCTCGCCTTTTTCATTTTTAGGTGCTATCTTCATAAGGGCTTGGTTGTCCCACTGCTGAGCGATAGCCGCGCGAGATAGCCTAAAGCCAGGGTTTGCAGCGATGACACCGTCAAATTCTAGCGGATAACGCTGTGCCGCTATGAGTGCTGCCCTGCCGCCATTTTAGCAGCCCATGAAGTAGCTATGTTTTGGCTTTTTGGAGTATGCGGCAGCTAAAATTTGCTTAGCTGCGTTTGTAACCTTGCCGATCGCCTGATAGGCGTAGTCTAGCCTTGCTTGCTGATCTAGCCCAAACTCAGCCGTTGGTTTTGGATGTCCTGAGTTTGTAGTGACGACCGCGTAACCTCTAAGAAGCGCTGGCGTGGCTGTGCTTGTGCGTATCGGCACTGCACCAAGAGCAGGCGCTACAAAGCCGTCCATACCGCCTCCACCTTGAAACAAAAACTTCTCATTCCACTACTCTGGCAGCCTTAGCTCGTAATCAATCGCATACTCTTTGCCGTCACTTCCGGTGCGCTTATAGAGTTTGCCATGCACCACGCAGTGAGGCTTTGCTTTGATATTATTTTTACTGCCACCAGTTAGCGCAGACATCTTATCGGCTGATACTTCGCCACTCTCATTCCACACCGCATCTATCATCTCGTTGTTTAAAATTTTCACATCTTTTAAACTCTCACATCCTGCCTTATCAAGGGCAAAAGCCGTGCTGCTAACAAGCGCTAGTGCGCAAAAAAGTGAAATTTTCTTCATAACATCTCCTAAAATTTTACCTTACTAAATGAGGTCTCGTTTTTGAGACCAAAGCCGTCAAATTCGTCTATTAGCACAGCTCGCTCTTTGGCGTAAGCTTTGTAGTTTTCGCTGTGACGGTAGCTCTCAAAGCTAGCTTCGTCTTTGTAAATTTCAACCAGCACCCATTTGTTTGCCGCGTCCTTTTGACTAAAGGCAAACTGCGCGTAAGCGCCATCATCTACGCTTTTTTGTATATATTTTTTGATGATCTTTTCAAATTTCGCATCACTTTTTGCCAAAAGGCTTAAATTTGTGATGTGAAAGTAGGCATCTTTTAGGCGCTCTGGCGTTAAATTTTTTGAAAACGCAGCCCGTTTTTTCACGCTTATAGCCTTTTTGCTAGCTAAAATTTCAGCGCTTGCGCTTGCAAATTTCTTAAAATGAGCTGAGCTTATATGCTTTTTATAAGCCGCCTCGTCCTCGTAAAACTCAAGCACGTAAAATAGCTCCGGCTTACTCTTTGCGCTCATAAAAAAGATCGCCTGCGTGCCTGGCTCACTCTTTGAGCTTAGTATTTTTTCCCTGCCAAGCTCTTTTAGCAAAGTCTTATTATTTGGCGTTGAAAGCAGCTCGTGTAAGCTCACTTTCGCCTCCGCCCCAAAGGCAAAAACCGCCAAAATCGCTAGTAAAAATAGCTTTTTTATCATCAGATTTCCTTAAATTTATTTCTCAACCACTCTTTTCATCCAAGCAAAAAGCTCGTCTAAGTCATAGTCGCCGCCATGTCCTTGTCCCCAGACCGCTTCAAAATCAACCTCTTTGCCAGTATTTTTAAGCGAAAGTGCAAGCATAGCAGGCACGGCGAGGGCTAGATCGGTGTCGTTTGTGCCCTGCCTTATGCGGTAAAATTTCGCCGCCTCTTTATTTTTAGTGTAGTTCATCGCATTCATCATCTTTATGACACCAGCCTCCGCCATCTTGCCACCACCTCGCTCTTTTGCAAATTTAGTAAAGTGCTTTGCGGGCGTTTTGCTATCACCAAATAGATCGTTTTCAGGATTTTCCAGCGAAAGCCCGTCAAAGGCAACCACCGCTTTGGCGCGTTTTAGCGAAGCGATGAAGTCTTCTAGCTTAAAGGTATATCCAAGCTGACAGCCTTGCGTGTCAAGCGTGATAAATTTAGGTGTGAGTGTATTTTTATCACCACTCTTTGTAGCTGTAAATGCTCTTGAAAGCAGGGCGTTTATATACTCTTTGAAACTGCCCTCGCCATTTTCATCAAGGCTTAGCGCGTGGCCTTTGGCGTCTTTTAAATTTAGTGAGTTTAGATAGGCTGGGAATTTACTCTTTAGCTCGCGTGAGAGCTCTTTTTGCGTGGCGTTTAGCTCGCCTGTGATAGTCTTTGGCTTTTTGCTTCTGTCGTTAAAAGAGCTCGCGTCAAAGCTTGAAAAGTCTATCCTTTCAAATTTATCCAAATCCCCAAACATCCACTCATACGCCTCGTCCTCATGCTCTAAATTTGTAACAGGGCAGTAGGCTGAGACGGCATAAATTTGATCGTCCGCCTTCGCAGCGCCTAGCTCGTCAAGATATGGCTCGTACTCTTTTGCGTTTGCGCTAGCGCCAAGCAGTGCCGACATCGCGCCGCCTGCGCTCGTGCCGTTTGAGATGATCTTATTTGCGTCGCCTGGCATAAATTTATCGTTAAATTTTAGATATCTAACGGCCGCTTTTAGATCGACTATCACAGCTGGGGCTTTGCCGATGAATTTCTCGCCATCTTTTAGCGTCCTGCCTCTAGCGCCAACGCTTGCCACGACGTAGCCTCTAAGAAGCGCTTCAAGAGTGGCATTTGGCTTTTCGTTTTGGATTTCTGGTTTTTGTGGTTTGGCGCTCATGTAGCCACCTATGCCATTTGGCATAAAGATAGCGCTCTTTTGGTCGCTAAATTTCTCCTCTGGCACGTAAAAATTTAAGACCTCGTAGTCGCTAACTGGCTTTGCCACATAGACTATGCCTTCATAAGCTCTAAATTTAAGCGTCCTCTCGCCAACTTGCACGCTTTTTAGCTCAAATTTCTTTTCATCAAATTTAAGCTCACTACCAAAGCAAGTACCTACTAAACAAACCCCTAAAATAGCAACTCTAACGCCTTTCATGATCTGCCTTTTTGTTTTGTCCTACTTTTTGCTTTACCAGCCTTGGCGTAGGCTACCAGGGCTTTAGCACCTAGTTATCTTTTGGCTCGTATTTGATAGCGTAGTCAAATTTTGGCTTACTTAGACTAAACTCAAAGCTATCTCTATCCACCGCGCCAACGCAGTAATGGCTATCATAAAGTCGAAGCAAAAACTCCGCCATCTGCTCGCTCGTGTGATACTTTTTAAACGCCTTGTCGTAGTCGTAGCTCTCTTTGCTAGTTGCCACCATGCCAAATTCTGTCTTTGTGGCAGCTGGAGCTAGCACTTTTGCTTGCATCTTTGCCTGCTTATCCTGTGCTAGCTCGTGGTAAAGCCCCTCGCTAAAGGCACTTACGAAAAATTTGCTAGCGCAGTATGTGATGGCGTTTGGTACGATCTTATAGCCGCCTATCGAAGAGATGTTGATGAGCTGCGTATCTTTGTCTTTGTATTTTTTAGTAAAAAGCGTTGAGAGCGTGACAAGAGCGATGATGTTTAAATTTATCATCTGTGTGATTTTTTCTAAATTTTGCTCGCCGACCTTGTTATAGTAGCCAAAACCAGCGTTATTTATAAGCGCTTTTAGCTCATATTTTTCTAAATCACACCAAAGAGAAAGAGCATTTTCTTGCTTTGAGAGATCGCAAAGCTCTATCACCACATCGACAATTGCAAATTTAGCTATCTCGCTTTTTAACTCCTCTAAAAGCTCGCCACGCCTTGCAATAAGGATCAAATTCTCCCCGCGCCTTGCAAATGCCTTTGCCGCAGCCGCTCCTATGCCTGAGCTTGCTCCGGTGATGGCGATGTATCTTTTCACTTCGCGTACTCCATCGGGCTATAAATTTTCACGCCCTCGCTGTGGTCATCTTGTGCTACTTGCACGATCACTTTAGCGATATCAGCCGCCCTCATCGGACGATACTCGTCAAAAAAGCCTTTTGGGATAAATTTAAATGCCTTTATCGCTAGATACTCGCCAAGTCTAAATTCTTTCCTTTCAGCCTCGATAAGTGGTAGTCTAGCAATATGAAATGAGCTATATCCAAGCTCTTTTATCTTTGCTTCTGCTTGGCCTTTTGCCTTTAGGTAAAACGAGCCTGACTTTCTACTAGCACCTGCGGCCGAGAGCAAAACAAAGCGTTTTGCGCCGCACTCCAAGCCAAATTTCGCGAAATTTAGCGGATAGGTCACATCGACTTTATAAAACTGCTCTTTGTGCTTTGCCACCTTCATCGTCGTGCCAAGTGCGCAAAAGACATCATCAGCGATAAATGGCACCTCATCTTTTAGCTCGTCAAAATTTACTATCTTTACTTCAAGCTTTTCATGAGTAAATTCTAGCTCATGCCTAGCAAGGGCGATAACCTTACTATAATGCTCACTCACACATAAATTTTTTAAAATCTCACTTCCCACAGCGCCACTGGCTCCTGCTATAAGGGCGATCTTTTTCATATCTTTCCTTTGTAAAATTTAGATAAATTCTATCTCGCTAAGGCAAAAATTTCACTTATTGCCTCTTTTGTATAAATTTGCTCCAAGCCCCTGCCCTTGGCGTAGTCATAAACTAGCGCCATAATCTCGTCTAAATTTGACTCATCAACGCCGATCTCGATGAGGCTTGTTGGCGTGCCGATCTTGCTAAACCACTCTTTTAGCTTTTCAATGCCTGCGTCTGCGTCATTCACGCCAAAAATTTCCTTGCCAAAACGCTTAAATGCCTCTAAATTTCTACTCTTATACCACTTCATCCAAGCTGGCATAACGACACTTAGCCCAGCTCCATGCGCGCAATCAACCACCGCACCTATGGCGTGCTCGATCATGTGATTTGGATAAGAGTAGCCAGCCGTGCCAACGTAAGTTAGGCCATTTAGCGCCATCGTAGCAGCCCAGGCAAACTCGCTTCTAGCGGCGTAGTTTTCTGGCTCTTTTAGTAAAATTTCTGTTGTTTTCATGACGGTTTTGATGTTTGCTTCAATGTATAAATTTATGATCTCAGGCTGAACGCTCGCCGTAAAGTATCCCTCGATGCTGTGAGCGATGATGTCTGAAGCAGAATAGACCAAGTACTCTTTGCTAACGCTTGCTTGAAGTAGTGGATTTATCACTGAAACTTTTGGGTAAAGACATGCTCCGTGCATAGCAAATTTTTGTTTCGTGGCTTCATTTGTGACGACTGAGCCGCCGTTCATCTCTGAGCCAGTTGCTGCAAGCGTTATGATGTCAAAGATCATAAGCGCTTCGCTTGGATCTTTACCGGTAAAAAAGTCCCAAACGTCGCCATTATATTTAACTCCAGCAGCTACCGCCTTGGCCGTGTCAAGCACCGAGCCACCACCTATGGCTAGCACACTATCGACACCTTGCTTTTTAGCTAAATTTATAGCCTCATTTACCTTGCTTAGCACTGGATTTGACTTCACGCCGCCTATCTTGCAAAACTCGATACCATTTGCACTTAGACTCTTTGCTGCGACATCAAAAAGGCCATTTTTTATGACCCTATCGCTGCCATAGATGATAAGCGTCTTTTTAACGCCAAATTCTTTCATGTATTTGCCGATATTTTGCTCTTTGTCTTTGCCAAATTCTATTTTTGTAGGGTTTAAAAAGCTAAAATTTTGCATAGTTTCTCCTTATTAGTTTTAATGATTATAGTTTTGCAAAGCAAAAATTTTTGTTAAAAATAATGAGTAGAAATTTAAAAATTTCTTAGTTTGATAGGAAGTTTCGAGATGATTTTTTTCGGATCAAAGCTACTTTTGGCATCAACCAAATTTCCAAAATTTTCACCTGTGCTAAGGAATTTTTGCAAATAATAATTGCCTCTATATCCAAGGTCATAAAGAATTTCAGACATCAAAGAAATATCTATTTCGTTTAGAAAGTCTGCATGCACGGTTGTTCTTACTTCAAAATCGAAATTTATCTCAAGCAGATATTTTAGTGTGCTAATAAATTTTTCATATAAATTTGAGCCAGTTACGCCCACAAATTTCTCTTTTGGCGCTTTAAAATCAAGCGCGATATAGTCAATCAGCCCTTCACCTATCGCCTCTTTTAAAATCTCAATATGAGAGCCATTTGTATCGACCTTTAGGCAAAAATTTCTTGACTTAACCTCTCTTGCAAGTTTTAAAAACAAAGGATTTGCCGTGCATTCGCCACCGCTAAAGACGATACCATTTAGTTTGCCTATGCGGCGGTCTAAAAAGTTACAAACCTCATCCATTTCTATATTGCCATTTGAATTTACAACTTCTATATTGTAGCAATACACGCATCGCATATTACAGCCTGCAAACCAAACTACCGCAGCCACTTTGTCTGGATAATCAAGCGTAGTAAATGGCGTTATACTAAAGACTTTATGCAAATTTGTGGACCTTTTGAGATTTAAAAGGCACAGAAGATTGTGCCTTTTTTATTTGAGTTTTTTATATTTTTATTAGCTGCGGTGATTATCTTTTGCAGCAACTTGCGTATTCGTCAAATTTAATACGCTCTTTATGCTCGCCTTTTTTACCAAGGTTAAAGCTCTCAACTGGGCGATGATAACCCATAACACGAGTATAGACTACGCATTTTGTGCGTTTGTCTTGTACTTTTTCTAAAATTTCTTTTTCTGTCATTTCCTCTCCTTATTTGGAATTGTTTTTCTCTTTTTCTATTAATTCTGCATCACAAAGTGGACAAAATTCATGCTCTCCAGCAATGTATCCATGTTTTGAACAAACACTAAACACAGGCGTTATCGTGATATACGGGAGTTTGTAGTTAGAGATTATGCTCTTTACAAGCTCCTTGCAAGCTTTAGGTGAGCTGATCCTTTCTTTCATATAAAGGTGAAATACTGTGCCACCGGTGTATGAAGTCTGAAGATCATCTTGCAAATCAAGTGCCTCGTAAGCATCATCTGTAAAATTTACTGGAAGCTGGGTTGAGTTTGTATAGTAAATATTCTCTCCCCCACCTGCTTGGATGATGTCTGGATAGCGCTTTTTATCCTCTTTGGCAAAGCGGTATGTCGTGCCCTCAGCTGGAGTCGCCTCAAGGTTGTATAAATTTCCAGTCTCTTCTTGAAATGTCCTTATCTTATCACGTAAAAACTCGACCATCTCAATAGCAAAATCGCGTCCAAATTTTGTTGAGATATTCTCCTTGTCATTTGTAAAATTTCTAAGAAGCTCGTTCATACCATTTATGCCAATCGTGCTAAAGTGGTTATTAAAGTGCTTTAGATATCTAGCTGTATAAGGATAAAGCCCTCTGTCATACATCTCTTGGATAAATTTGCGCTTTTTTTCAAGTGTCGATTTAGCAAGCTCTAAAAGATAGCTTAGCCTGTTATAAAGTGCGACTTTATCGCCTTTGAAGTTGTATCCTAGGCGAGCTAAATTTATAGTGACAACGCCGATAGAGCCTGTCATCTCAGCACTACCAAAAAGACCGCCGCCTCGTTTTAAAAGCTCTCTTAGATCAAGCTGCAAACGGCAGCACATAGAGCGGACATGTCCTGGTTTGTAGGCTTTTTCGTTTTCTATCTTGTTGCCATTTTCGTCATAAGTGTATTGTGAGCCGATAAAATTTTGAAAGTAGCTTGAGCCCATTTTGGCGGTGTTTTCAAAGAGTACATCCGCTACTTCACTATCCCAGTCAAAATCCTCTGTGATATTTACCGTTGGTATAGGAAATGTAAAAGGCTGTGAGCACTTATCGCCAGCTGTTAAAACCTCGTAAAATGCCTTATCTATGCGTGCCATTTCAGGCTCGAAGTCCTTGTAGGTCATATCGATCAAATTTTTTCTGCCACGCTCGTTTGCTTTTTTCAAAATTTTCTCGTCTTTTACGTTTGTAAAGAGGTGTATATCATCACTCGTTGGGATCTGATCTCTTAGGTCGCTTGGGCAAGTGATGTCGATAGTAACATTTGTAAATGGACTTTGTCCCCAGCGTGCAGGCACGTTTAGGTTAAAAATAAAGCTAGTTATCGCCTTTTTAATCTCAGCGTCACTTAGATCGTCTTTAAAAACGTAAGGCGCAAGGTAGGTATCAAAGCTAGAAAAAGCTTGAGCGCCAGCCCACTCGCTTTGCAAAATTCCTAAGAAATTTGCCATTTGATAAAGCGCCTCTCTAAAGTGCTTTGGCGCTTTGCTCTCAACTCTGCCACGAACGCCGTTAAAGCCCTCATTTAGCAAGGCTCGCAAGCTCCAGCCAGCGCAGTACCCTGTAAGGCAGTCAAGGTCGTGGATGTGATAATCGCCATTTCTATGAGCAAGACCTTCTTCTTTGCTATAAACAGCGTCTAGCCAGTAATTTGCTATGACTTTACCGGCAGTATTGTTGATGAGTCCTGCATTTGAGTAGCTTGTGTTTGAGTTTGCAGAAATTCTCCAGTCAGTACCGTTTATATACTCATTTATCGTTTGGGTTGAGTTTATGTAGGTCGTATCTTCGTTTAGCCCTAAAATTTGCTCACGCTGAAGCTTGTGGGTATGACGGTAGAGCATAAAGCTCTTTAAAACGTCGAAATATCCGCTATTAAATAGCTCTTTTTCGATCGCATCTTGGATGTCTTCGACTGTTATCGCACTTGATTTTTGAAAGATATCTTGGACAACATTTGTAAAAACTTTCTCATCATAAGCTAAATTTTCGCTAGCAAATGCTTTTTTTATCGCATCTACTATCTTATATGCTACAAATTCTTGTCTTGTGCCGTCTCGTTTTAAAATTTCACGCATCGCCCACTCTTTCCGATTTTTTTAATATGGAGTTTTAAAGTATAGGACAAGAAAGCTTAAACAATAGATAACTATTTTCTTTTGTTTAATAATATTTATCAAAAAATATAAAATTTTAGAAAGTTTTCTTAAGTGATATATTCACTTTATTTAGAGTATATAATATAAATTATTATTTATTATATTAATTTTAAAAACTAATTATTTTTTATAAAATAATTAGGCTAGACTAATACTATTATAGTTTCGTATCTCTTTGCTTTTTTAAATCTAAAATAGCCATTTTTAAAACCTGAAAAGCAACTTTAGCCGTTTGGTCGTCAGGTTTAAAATTATTAGCCATCTGTTCCATAGGATGTATATAGTTTCTAAAATCTCTTAATTCGTGTGAAAATTTTTTAGTATCTTGAGACAAAA
The DNA here is from genome assembly GCF_902460845.1 of Campylobacter concisus. Classification (NCBI taxonomy): domain Bacteria; kingdom Pseudomonadati; phylum Campylobacterota; class Epsilonproteobacteria; order Campylobacterales; family Campylobacteraceae; genus Campylobacter; species Campylobacter concisus. Next base: position 214,793 of record NZ_CABPVS010000001.1, read on the forward strand.
TCCCTATCCCGCCAGATACATCTATCATTTCTGCTAGTTTCCAATCTTGAAAAGGTTTCACTTTACCAGTTTTGTCTTTTGGAGATTCGTTATATACATTAAATTGTTTTGGATTTTTTAGCATAAAGTTTAACAAAAGACATTCTAAGATACTTCCACATAGTATAATTGCTGACATATATGCACCGATACCCAAGCATTTATCTATCTCTGTAACTCTATACTCCAAGACCTTTTCTAGTCCATAATCCAAAGTTAAATCTTTAATATTAATGTCATCAAATTTTTTCTTTAATAATTCATCTTTCGAATCTATAGTATTTTGAATACCAAGAAGCCTATTGGTGATTTTTATGCATTCACTGTAAATTTTTTCGTTAAATTTAATCCTTCCGCTATCAACATTAAATTTATAGCGTTCCAATAAATTCTTTAATACTCTTCCATTTACTGCGTCGCTTTCAGTTTGCCAAAAGGCTCTTAATTTTTTGGCTTTGGAACTTCCATAAATGTTATATTTAATAGCATGTATATCGATTCCAGTGATATTTTGTATAAAATCGTAAAAAGTCCGATCAGTAAAATCTAAAACATAGCCAGTATCCATTTCAAAAAGCGTTTCTAAATATCTTTTTTCAATATCTGTTAAGCTGGACAAAATAATTACCTTTTGTTTTTAATGTGGATACAAAAGATACCTATGGTAAAAAGTCATAGATATCCAATAGATTTACTGACATCCCTCGCATTCGATCGAACGGTCGGCCACGTCGTTTAGCTTTTCGCTATCTGGGCTTTCAGAGCGTAGATAGTAGGTTGATTTTAGTCCAAGCTCCCATGCAAGCGTGTAAATTTCACTTAGATAGCCGCCGCTTGCCTTGTCTAAACTCATAAAGATATTTAGACTTTGACCTTGGTCTATCCACTTTTGGCGGATCGCGCCTGCTTTTATCAAAATTCTTTGATCAAGCTCATAAGCTGGTGTGTAAAACTGCCAAGTGTCAGGGCTGAGATTTGGTACGACATTTGGGATCATACCGCTTAGGTTGTGCTCGAACCACTTGCGTTTATAGACTGGCTCGATGGTCTGAGTAGTACCAACAAGGATTGAGATCGAGCTAGTTGGAGCGATCGCCATTAGATAGCCGTTTCTCATGCCGTCACGCTTGACTTTTTCTCTTAGCTTGTCCCAGTCGCAGACATTTTCGTCAAATAGCCCGCCTTTGTCGTTTAAAAGAGCCTTTGCGTTTTCGTTCGCGGTGTCTATTGGCATGATGCCTTTGCTCCATTTTGAGCCTTCAAATTTTGGATAGACGCCCTTTTCTACGGCTAAATTTGAGCTAGCATAGATCGCGTTGTAGCTTATGTTTTCCATTATGCTGTCTATCAGCGCCAAGTGCTCATAGCTGCCCCATTTTACGTTTTTCTCAGCTAGCATTTGCGCCTCGCCCATGACGCCAAGGCCGATCGAACGAGATGATAGGTTTGTGTGTTTTACCTTTTTGTGAGGGTAGAAATTTAGATCTATAACGTTATCAAGCATTCTAATAGCTATCGGCACGACACGCTCGATGTCCTCTTTACTATTTATCTTGCTTAAATTTATACTTGCAAGGTTGCAAACTGCCGTTTTGCCCTCGATGCTCTCTTTTTCTACGATGAAAATTTGCTTACCTTTTAGGCTATCAAGTGCGCTAAGCTTTTTGGCTTTTTTAGTTATGCCACTATCTACAGTGACGTCTTCCTCTTCGTCAAATAGCTCCTCGCCGCCATCTTCATAAGTGATCTTGATCTTATAGTAGTTTGGCGCTGTGTTTTGGAAAATTTCGGTGCATAAATTTGAGCTTCTGATAATGCCCTCGTGGTCGTTTGGATTTGCTTTGTTGGCATTGTCTTTAAAGCATAAAAATGGCATGCCAGTCTCAAAATAGCTAGTTAAAATTTTCTTCCAAAGCTCTTTTGCAAGGATGGTGTTTTTCTGGATATTTTCGTCGTTTTCATACTCCAAGTATCTCTTCTCAAACTCCTCACCATAAAGGTCGCAAAGGTCGCTCACTTGAGCTGGGTCAAAAAGGCTCCAGCGGCCATTTTCTTTAACACGCTTCATAAATAGGTCGTTTATCCAAAGCGCAGGGAAAAGCTCGTGTGCACGGCGTCTCTCTTCGCCTGAGTTTTTACGAAGATCGAGAAAATCGCTCACGTCCATGTGCCAAGGCTCGATATAAACAGCGATCGCGCCCTTTCTAGTGCCTAGTTGATCGACCGCTACTGCGATGTCGTTTGTCACTTTTAAAAATGGGATGATACCGCCGGCTGCGTTTTTGTGTCCGTCGATACTGCCGCCCATCGCACGCACCTTGCTCCAGTCCCAGCCGATACCGCCACCAAATTTTGAAAGTAGCGCCATCTCTTTGTAGCTATCAAAAATGCCCTCAATATTATCAGGCGTGCTACCTACGTAACAGCTGCTTAGCTGGTGGCGTGTAGTCCTTGCATTTGAGAGCGTTGGCGTGGCTAGCATCACTTCAAATTTAGAGATGAGATCGTAAAATTTCTTCGCCCAACCTTGGCTGTCTAGCTCATTTTGCGCAAGAAACATCGCGATCGCCATAAACATATGCTGTGGAAGCTCGATTGGCATGCCATTCTTATCTTTGATGAGATAGCGGTCATAAAGTGTTTTGATACCAAGGTATGCAAACTGAAGGTCGCGCTCTGGCTTGATGTATGCATTTAGATCCTCAAGATCGTACTTCTCTTTTAGCCCAGGGATGATGCGGCCTACTTTTTCGCCCTTTACGAGATAGTCTTTTAGGTGGTTGTAGCCGTTAAAGCCAGTTACTTTGTGATAAAGGTCGAACAAAAATAGTCTCGCAGCGACAAATGTCCAGTTTGGACGGTCGATGTCGATCTTGTCAACTGCTGTTTTTATGAGAGTTTGCTGGATTTCCTCGGTCGTTATCATATCTCTAAACTGGATTTTCGCGTCTACTTCAAGTTCACTAAGACTTACATTGCTAAGGCCAAAAACGGCTTCATTTGTATATTTTTTAATCTTACTTATATCAAGCTCTTCGGTTCTTCCATTGCGTTTTATAACTTTCAAATTTTTTCCTTATCTATAATTTTATAAGCCAAGTCCGGCAAAATACGGCAAACAAGCAATAAAGGCATCAACAGATTTATCGCCAAGCCATTTGACGACTTCCATTAGCTTTGATTTTTTTTCTTGATTGTCTTTGCAATATTCAAGCTCACTAAGTATTCCTTTTAATTCATACTTTAAATTTTTAGCAAAAATCTCATCTGGAATTTGATCTATTTTTTCCATCGTATTTTTGATACTAACATTTTGAGTGATATTGGCTTTAGCTGTATTTGTATTATCATTGTGTATTGTGACCGAATTTAAAGGGTTTGTCACTGTTGCATTACTATCTTCATCTTGAAGCTTTGCAACTAGGACACATAATTTGTTAATAAAACATTTTAATGCCTTGGGATATCCTTCATAAATAGTCTTACCGGTATCAAGATCTATTATATAATTGGATGAAACATGTATATTATAATCTCTGTATTTATCTTCTAAATCATATAAAAATTCTTCTATTTCTTCATAGCTTTTATTTTTTGATAAAACACTATTCGCAGCACTTATATCATCTTTTATCAGTTTAATTTGTTTTTCATTTTTCATCTATAAACACCCTTTTGAAAATCCCGTCCACGTGCCTAGAGTAATAAGCGTAATCAAAGCACTCTTTGATCTCATCTTTGCTAAGGCTCTTAGTTAGGTCTTCGTCGTTTAGCAAATTTTGCAAAAATAGGCTGTGACCTTGCTCATCGATCGCTTTTTTGCCCTCTTGCAAGTCTGCCCAGACCTTCATGGCATTGCGCTGAACGATCTTGTAGGCATCCTCTCTAGAAATTCCACGCTGCGGTAGTTGTAAAAGCACGCGCTGTGAAAAGACTAGTCCGCCTGTTAAATTTAAATTTTTCATCATATTTTCTGGATAGACGACTAAATTTGCTATCAAATTTTTGATACGAACCAGCATAAAATCAGCCGTGATAAACATATCTGGCAGGATAAATCTCTCAACAGAGCTGTGGCTGATGTCGCGCTCATGCCAAAGGGCGACATTTTCAAGTGCTGGTGTGACATATGAGCGTAGCACTCTGCAAAGGCCCGTGATGTTTTCGCTAAGGACTGGATTGCGCTTGTGTGGCATAGCACTTGAGCCCTTTTGTCCTGGGCTAAAGTACTCCTCAGCCTCATAAACCTCGGTCCTTTGGTAGTGCCTAATAGCAACTGCGATCTTCTCGCAAGTAGAGGCTAAGATAGCGATAGCGCTTACCACATGGGCGTAGCGGTCGCGCTGGATCACTTGGTTTGACGCTGGGGCAGCTTTTAGGCCTAGCTCCTCGCATGTTAGCTCTTCAAATTCCATCGGAACGTGGGCTAAATTTCCCATAGCGCCTGAGAGTTTGCCGTAGCTGATCGTATCTTTTGCGTCCTTGATGAGCTTTAGCGCCCTTGCGATCTCGTCGTACCAGATGGCAAGCACGAGGCCAAAGGTTATCGGTTCGCCGTGGATGCCGTGGCTTCTGCCGACCATAAGCGTGTGCTTGTGCTCGTTTGCTCTGTTTTTGACCGCCTGCATAAACTCCTCGACGTCGCTTATGATGAGATCTAGGCTCTCTTTCATCTGAAGTGCGACGGCTGTGTCGATGCAGTCGCTTGAGGTCATGCCGTAGTGCACGAACCTGCTCTCCTCGCCAAGGCTCTCGCTGACGCTTGTTAAAAATGCGATGACGTCGTGCTTTGTCGTCTTTTCTATCTCGTCGATGCGAGCCACTTCAAATTTAGCATTTTTGCAAATTTTCTCGCAATCGCTATCACTTATGAAGCCAAGCTTATTCCAAGCTTTAACGGCAGCTTTTTCTACCTTGAGCCAAGCGTCGTATTTTGCTTGTATGCTCCACTTTTCAGCCATCTCTTTGCGTGAGTATCTTTCGACCATTGTTGAACCTTTTATGTTAGTTTGCTTTTGTCCTGAAATTATAAATTTGGCTTTTTGAGCCAGAAATCACGTCGTGTAATTTCTCTAAATTTAAGTTTTGATTATATAAAATCCGGGCTGAAATATCGGTTATACGCTTATAAATTTGGGCTTAAGATAGCTCGCTCTTTTTTAAAGGATTATTTTTGCCCTACGTAAATAAATTTATCGCTACTGCAGATCACCAAAAAGCTTACGAAATTTTGCTGCAAAATGGCTTTATCATGAGCCAAACCCAGCGCCTCATCGATAAAGGCAGGCTGATCTGCAATGGCAATGCCGTGAGCGAGAAAAATGCCATATTGTGCGGGGATGTATTTCTGATTGACTATGAAGCAGAGCCAAAGGGACTTAAGCCTATCTTTGAATGCGAGAGCTTTGCGGTATTTGACAAGCCAAGCGGGGTGCTCAGTCATCCAAATGGCAGGCACTGCGAGTACTCGCTAAACGATGAAATTTACACACTTTTTGGGCGAGATGCGAGCGTAGCACATAGGCTAGACTTTGAAACAAGCGGCGTGATAGTCGTTGGAAAAGATAGAAATTCCACGATAAAACTAAAGAAAATCTTTGAAAATAGAGAGGTTTCTAAAAGCTACATCGCGATGGTGCAAGGCAAGATCGAGCGAGAATTTACGATCGATGCTAAGATGGATCTGGCAAACAACTACGACGATGTGAAAATGCGAATGCAAATTTGTGAAAATGGAAAAAGTGCGGTGACTAAAATTTTGCCGATCAGATATTTTGACGATATCGATACGACTTTGGTTCAGGCTATTCCTCTCACTGGCAGGCAGCATCAAATTCGGTTGCATTTGTTTCATGTGAAACACAAGATCCTTGGTGAACCACTTTATGGTTTGCCACGTCCGCAGATCGAAAAAATTTTAGATAAAGAGATGAGCGAGCGTGAACGGATAAATTTAACTGGTGCAAAAAGGCTCTTGCTTCACTCGGATGAGATTTCTTTTAAATTTGATGAAATTTTTTACACCATAAAAAGCAAATTTGACGCTGAAAGCGAGTTTTATAGATTTGCAAAAGAAGGTTTACTTTAGTCTAAAATTTTTTAATAAATTTCTATTTCTCATAAACCTTTACCTGTTTTTGCCAAAGTTTATCACTTTTAGATACCACAATGATAATTTTGTAGTTTATGTAATTAATGCTCCACTTTATTTCTTTATGAGAGCTAGATTTTTTCTTAATATTAAGGCTTAGAATTTATGCCTATCTTTTTCATCTTTTAAAACTTTTAAAATAAGCCCTAATCCGAGTAAAACCACAATAGCAACAAAGATTATTTCGGCTATATCAAGTGCACTCATTCTAACTCACACTGGTTTGACTATTATCTTCAAGCGAATGTGTTTTTAAATTTTTATCGCTGGAAATAGCTTTAAATTTTGCATTTTCATTGCGTTGTTTTAATTGCCCACAAGCCGCACTTATGTCAAGGCCTTTACTCTGTCTGATCGTACAAGTGACGCCATGATCTCTTAGATATTCTTGAAATTTTAGCATGCTGGTAAGCTCAGGTCGTCCAAATTCACTGCCCTCATGTGGGTTAAAATATATAAGATTTACCTTCGCTTTTATGCCATGAAGTAATTTTACCAACTTTTTAGCATCACTCACGCTATCGTTTAAATCCTTGATAACAAGGTATTCAAACATCACGCGCTTGCGCATATCGATAGGAAATCCCCTAACAGCATCCATAACAGCCTCGATATTATATGCCTTATTTATCGGCATTAGACGACTTCTAAGTTCATTAGTAACAGCATGAAGCGATATGGCCAATAACACACCAAGTTCCATCTCGCCAAGCTTTTTTATCTGGCTACCAAGGCCACTAGTTGAAACGGTTTGACGACGTGGAGATATGGCTAGACCCTCGTTAAGAGCTAAAATTTTGATCGCTTTACTAACGTTAGTAAGATTATCGAGTGGCTCACCCATGCCCATATAAACGACATTTATGCGTCTTTCATAAGGTATTTTATTTTCTCTTTTTATCCATAAAATTTGTCCCACAATCTCGCCTGCAGTCAAATTTCTAACAAGCCCGCCCTTTGCTGTTAGACAAAAAGCACAGCCCATTTTACAGCCAACCTGCGAACTAACACAAACCGTATAGCGAGCATGACGACTGATCTTTCCATTCTCATCACTTATCTCCTCTTTCATCGGTAGCAAAACGCTCTCTATCTTTAGCCCATCTTTTAGCTCAAAAAGATACTTGATCGAACCATCACTACTTTGCTCAAATTTCACACATTTTAAAGGATCGATATAAAATTTTTCAGCTAGATCTTGGCGCATATCTTTAGGTAAATTTAGCATTTGGCTAAATTCGGTTGCGTTTTTCTTATATATCCACTCGTAGATTTGTGTTGCTCTAAATGGTGGAGAAACTAACTCTTTTAGCTCATCAATACTAAGATCAAGCAAATTTATCACATATTTTCCTTTATATATTTTGTTAGAATTTTCTTGGCCTCTGCGTGATTTTTTATAAAATCAGTATGTGCATTTTTATTACAAAAATTTGTCGCTACGAAAATTCCATAAGCTGGAATTTTAAAAATTTGAGCTACTTTTAGAACAGAAAAAAACTCCATATTTTCTAAAAAATAGCCTTTTTCAAATATCTTATGAGCCAAATTTTTGTCTGTCGTTATGAAATTTGATGAATTTGTTTTGACAGTTCCACGTGAAACGATAGAAGAAATTTCACACTCAATCGGTGAATAAGATCTATTTTCTATGCTAGAAATTTCGATATTTGCTCCAACCGAGCTTTCATAAATTTGCAAAATTTCACCATCTTTGTATAGACCAGCCGAACCAACAAAAACTATCTTTTCTGGCATCTGGTATAAATTTCGCTCAGGATTTTTTGAAAAAATTTGGCTTAGATTTTGTAGCTCTAGATTTGATGAGTTTGCAAATTTAGCCTCGATCTTTGTAAGGTAGTGTGGATCAATATTTTTTAAATTTATACTCTTTTCATCTGCTCCCACGCATGATCTTTTTTGCAAAAACTTTGTCAAATTTATCGCCATATCGACTAACCCCACACCCATCGGCAAGGCAAAATCAAAAATTTCGTTTTTTCCAGCTGAGATAATTAACATCAGAGCCTAACCTCAACGCCATTTGCTTTGAGATACTCTTTTAGCTTTTTTATCTCAATCTCACCAAAGTGAAATATCGAAGCTGCCAAACACGCATCAGCCCCGGCTTCAAAAGCCTCTTTAAAGTGCTCCATCTTACCAGCGCCGCCACTTGCGATAGTTGGTATAGAAAGCGTGCTAAAGATCTTTATTAGCTCAAGGTTAAAACCTTGTTTGACACCGTCATTGTCCATAGAGGTTAGCAATATCTCCCCTGCTCCACGCGACTCAACCTCTTTTGCCCAAACAAATGCATCTTTTTTAGTATCGATCCTGCCGCCATTTATAAAAACACTATAACCATTCTCGATCTTTTTAGTATCGATCGCAATTACGACACATTGCGAGCCAAATTTCTTAGCTGCCTCATCAATCAAATTTGGATCTTGTATAGCGGATGAATTTAAGCTTACTTTATCGCAGCCAGCATTTAAAAGGTGTGATATATCATCTAGCGTGCGTATACCGCCACCAACTGTTAGTGGGATAAAAAGCTTACTTGCGACCTTTTTTACGACATCAACTATCGTATCACGCCCAAGATGAGAGGCAGTGATATCTAAAAAGCAAAGCTCATCGGCACCCTCGTCATTGTATCTTTTAGCTATCTCAACAGGATCTCCAGCGTCGACAAGTCCTACGAAATTTATACCTTTTACAACTCTGCCATCTTTTACATCAAGGCATGGGATTATGCGTTTTGCAAAATGATTCAAATCTGTCCTTTATCTATTTTTCTAGCCGCTACCTCAAAATATGGCAAATTAGACCAATTTTCTCGGTTACCAACTATATAAACAACCTCTTTTGCTCTTGTTAGTGCTACATTTAGTAAGTTTGGCGTACTAGCAGCCCATGCTCTAGCACCTTTTGTGGCACCACCAAGAACAAAGATAACAACATCAGCTTCTTTGCCTTGCATGGTGTGAATAGTACCAGCCCCTTTTAAATTTTTACAAACATCTTTAAAAGGTGTTATTATTTTAACACTATCTTTTAGCTTAGCTAGCTTACCATCTAAAAGCTCTTTAACGATCATGCCTTCAGCTTTATTATAATTACCTATCCATTCATCACTACTAACATCAATCCATTCTGTTTTGATATTAGGATCACTAAGTTTACTTTCACTACTTCTACCAAGTATCATCATCTCATCATATGTTGTTTCGTTTGAAATTTTAAACATAGGGTTGGCGCACCTTCTATGAACGATAAGTGGCGAACCAACCCAAATGGACTTACCCTCTCCTTTTATATATGTACCAATATTTTGTACTTTATCGGCTCGAAGTTGAACTGATGATTTTAGTAGATTAAACTCATCCTTTGCATCGCAGTAGCGTAAAATAGCATTATTTAAAGCTGGTGGTAATGTTACAACAGGCTCAAGTTGAAGTGGATCGCCAACTACAACAGCCATGTTCGAGCGAAGCAATGCACCTAACGCGCTAGTCAAATTTGCCTGCCCTGCTTCATCTATCAAAAGCAAGCCTATATCGCCATTTAAAAGGTCTTTAAAAGTGTTATTAAACGAGGCAAAAGTCGAGCTAACAACTGGCGTTAGTAAAAATAATCCTTTGATTATCTCACGCCTGTCTTTAGACTTAAGACCGTTTTTTTCAGCCATCTTTTCATCATTAAAGATAACGCTAACAGCACGCAAATTTGCCCTAACAGCCTCTTTGCAAGCAAAAATAGTAGCTTTATGCAGATTAAGCGCTTCTTTAAAAAGCTTGATTCTTGCCTTAAAAAGCTTCGTCTTGTGGGATTTCTCATCAAGATCACGTTCCATCATAAATGGCATACTCTTTTGTATTTCTTCATTACTCTGATTAAAACTACCATTTAAAAAGCTATCAAGCTCTTCACTTCTACCAATTAATTTTTGACGTCTAATAAAGTCATCATTAAGCTTGTTTAGATGGTCTATCTTGGTGTTAAGTTCTAAAATTTTCTCTTCAAGCTGAGTTATTTGAGCTTTTAGTTCGTTTAATTTTACTTCACTCTTCTCTTTGTTTTCACTATTTTGCTTGCTTGCTTTCAAATTTTGCTCAGCTATTTGGCGATTTATCTCACTAACTTTTTGCGCTTCATTGTTATATTTTTCAAAAGCTTGTGTCCTTAAAATTTGCTGGAAAATAAAAAATGATGGCTTTGGAGGCGTACTGAGATACTCTTGTAAAATTTCATTTTGACCAATAAGTTTTGTTAGCTCGTTAGCTTCAGCTGCCTTTTGCTCTAGCTCATTTTTGCTCAAATCTAGCTCATCTATTAGTGGTTTTAAAAGCTCGTCTATTTGCTTTGCTGAATTATAGTTATCAAGTCTTTTATCGATATTTATAAGCTCACTATTTATACTTTTTAGCTCCTCTTCTTTGATCCTGATCTCGCTAAAAAGTAGATTTACTTCATGTAGGGCTTGATTAAATTTCTCCTTTGCCTCGTCGTAATCATCAATTCCTTCGCCAGTAGCCAAGTATTTGCCAAGCCCCATTAAAAAGCCATCTTGTTCTATAAATTCTTTAAATTCTTTTGAAATATCTTCAAACTGACTATGTGTTTTTTCGATCTTTACGCCATTAATCGCATTAAAAACAAAATTTGACTTGTTTTGCTTTGAGCCAAGTGCCACGCAAAACAGCCCCCAGGCTGGCTTTGATATAAATGACTTCTCGCCAAATTTAGTCTTTTCATCAGCAGAAAGTAGCCTCGTGGCTATAAATTTAAAATAATCAATCTCATCCGCATAGTCCCCTATGCTCTTTAGTTGGCTTAGCTCCTTACTCAAAATTTCAACTGCGCCGTTATTACAAGAGCTAACGACCATCTCGTAGCCCTGAAGTTCTTTATTTAGAGTGAAATAAAGCACCTTATCGCTACTATCTCGAACTGGTGCAAAGATATCATGTCTGCTCATTTGCGCGAGTTTCATCGCTCTAAGCGTAACGACTTCAGCCATTACGTCTTTTAAAAGCGTTGTTTTACCAGTCCCTGGAGCGCCATTTACGCTATAAATTCCACCACTTCTTTCTTTAAATTTTTTAATGATGTTATTAACAGCAATTTGCTGTGAGAAATTTAAAGCAAAGTCGCTAGCAAAGGCCGATCTTGGATACTCTTCTGCTTTAAAAAAATCTCTAACAAGCCTTCTATTTTGCTCATCTCTTACATCAAGTCTTTCAAATTTATTCTCACTGCCATCATCCAAAAACTGATCAGTTAGCTCATGCGTCCTGCCTGACTCGTAAAATTTGATAAGCAAATTTATATCATCTATAAAAAAGCTATTTAAAAGGCTATCATTTTCTTTAAAATTTGGATTTATGATCTTTACTTCAAGCCTTAAGAAATCATTACAAAATGGTGTTTTAAGTGCACTTTTTAGCTCATCGTTTATAAGCTTTATATATTTGCCAAATTCCATTTTTTCTTTATAGATAGATAGCTTATCTTTTATGCGCTCACACTCTTTGCTAAAATCACTTTGGCTTATCTCTTTTAGATAATCTAGGCGAGCCATTGCCCAAGGAGCTGTTGAGATAAAAAGATCATCAGATGAGTTTGGTGTAAAAAACGGAGTTAAATCATCATCTAAATTTACATCTTTTAAAGTAAAATTTTGGTCATCTTTACAAAATACCAAATCACCAGCGAGCTTAAATTTATAGCAAAACGCCTTATCAAAGCTCGTTTGTTCAGAGCGTAGTTCCTCTAAAATTTGCTCTTTTTCAAATTTAACATTTGCTAGCTTTGATATATAAATAGCAAGTAAGTCAGTCTCAAAAATGCCACCATAAATTGAAATTTCTATACCATTTTTTAAAAGCGAGCTATCAAATGCTCTTAAAATTTGTAGAAATTTCTCATCAAAATTTGCGATCTCAAGGTCTATTGATTTTTTAAATTTGGTATTTGTCTTTTTTGGCTCATCTAAGGTTTTTGGCTCTAAATATTGTGATAATAAAAAGTATTTTAAGGTATTTGCTTTGCTCAAATTTATGCCCTATTTCGTTATTATTTAGTGATTATAGTCCATTTTATATATGATTAAACTAAACTTGTAATCATTGTATAAGTAATTTTTGGCTAATATCGCGGCTATGATAAAGGCAAAAAAGCACTTTGGACAGAATTTTTTACAGGACAAAGCGACACTAGATAAGATCATCCAAGCGATACCCAATGACGTAGAAAACGTTGTTGAGATTGGGCCTGGCTTAGGTGATTTGACATTTAGACTTTTGCAAATTTACAAGACGACCTGTTTTGAGATAGATTGTGAGCTGTTTCAAATTTTAAAGGCCAAATTTGCAAATGAGATCCAAAATGGACAATTAAAACTTTTTTGTAAAGATGCATTAGAGCAGTGGCAGCAAGAGGGCGGACTAAGTAGCCAGAACTACTTCTTAGTCGCAAATTTGCCCTATTACGTTGCGACGAAGATGATCTTAAATGCGATAGATGATGAAAAATGCCTTGGCCTTATCGTGATGATACAAAAAGAGGTTGCTCTTAAATTTAGTGCAAAGAGTAAGGATAAAGAATTTAGCGCTTTATCGATCCTCGCTTCACTTCAAGGCAGGTGTGAGCTTTTGTTCGATGTGGATGCAAAGCTTTTTAATCCACCCCCAAAGGTCACATCCTCAGTCATCAAACTACAAAAAACAAAAAAGATTTTTGGCAAAGACGGGATTTTCAAAGATGCAAAACAATACGAGGCTTTTAAAGCATTTTTAAGAGCTGCGTTTGCTTCGCCAAGAAAGACACTTTTGAAAAATTTATCTACAAATTTTGACAAAAATGCGTTAGAAGAAATTTTTGAAAGCCTAGGCTTAGCTCAAAATTTACGTCCACACGAGCTAGATGTCGATTCTTATCTAAAAGTATTTGAAAGATTAAAGGAAGATAATGAACGACAAAAACGAAGAGAAAGTTGTAACTAACCAAAGCAAAAACAACAAAAGACGAAGATTTAGACCAAAAAATAAACCAAAACAAGAGGGCGAAACTACCGAGCAAGCTTCACTAGCAAGCAAAAGCGTAATAGATAACTTCTTTGCAACAGAGCAGGCTGAAACTGAAACGCACGCCGAGCCAAAGAGCCAAAATTCTCGCCCAAAAAAGCCAAGAAATAACAAAAATCAAAACAAAAATGGCGAAAACAATAAGCCAAAAGAGCAAAAACAAGAATCACAAGAAACAAAAACCAAAACACAAGAACAAAAAGAAAAGCCTAAAAAAGCTAAAAAGCCAAAGAAAAATTTACCTGCAAAACTAAATGGTAATGAACAATGGCAGCAAGATATCGCAAGTGCAATGGTGGCAAACAAGGTCGTTCACGAGCTTCGTCTGGAGCCGATGAAATATCTAAACTCAAGTGAACATAAAATTCGCATAACTCCACTTGGCGGTCTTGGTGAGATCGGCGGAAATATGACGATATTTGAGACCGATACGAGCGCGATCATCGTTGATATCGGCATGAGCTTTCCAAGCGAGAGTATGCACGGCGTGGATATCCTCATCCCGGACTTTGACTACGTTCGCAAGATAAAAGATAAGATAAAAGGCGTCATTATCACTCACGCACATGAGGATCATATCGGTGCAGTGCCCTACTTTTATAAAGAGTTTAAATTTCCGATTTACGCCACGCCTTTGCCACTTGGTATGATAAATAACAAATTTGAAGAGCACGGCCTAAAACAAGAGCGCTCGCTTTTCCGCTCGGTCGAGAAGAGAAAGCCATATCTCATAGGCGACTTTGAAGTAGAGTGGATACACATAACGCACTCTATCATCGACGCCTCCGCACTTGCTATCACGACAAAGGCTGGCACTATCATCCACACAGGCGACTTTAAAATCGACCACACTCCGATAGACGGCTACCCAACAGATCTTGGCAGACTAGCGTATTATGGCGAGCGTGGCGTGCTCTGTCTATTAAGCGATAGCACAAACAGCTACAAAGAGGGCTTTACAAAGAGTGAAAGTAGCGTTGGCAAGACCTTTGACGCGATATTTTCAAAAGCAAAAGGGCGCGTCATCATGAGCACATTTAGCTCAAACATCCACCGCGTCTATCAAGCGATCGAATGGGGATTAAAATACAACCGCAAAGTCTGTGTCATCGGCAGATCAATGGAGCGAAATTTATACACTGCGATGGAGCTTGGCTACATCAAGCTCGATAAGAAAATTTTTATCGATGCAAACGAGGTTGGTAAATTTAAAGATGACGAAGTGCTTATCGTCACTACTGGCTCTCAGGGCGAGACTATGAGCGCGCTTTACCGCATGGCGACAGATGAGCACAAATATATAAAGATAAAGCCGACTGATCAGATCATAATCAGCTCAAAAGCGATCCCAGGCAACGAAAACAGCGTCTCAACGGTGCTAAATTTCTTACTAAAATCAGGTGCGAGCGTCGCTTACCAAGACTTTAGCGAGATCCACGTCAGCGGTCACGCAGCGCAAGAAGAGCAAAAGCTGATGCTTCGCCTCATAAAACCAAAATTTTTCTTGCCGGTGCATGGTGAGTACAACCACATCGCAAAGCACAAAGAGACGGCCATTAGCTGTGGTGTGGATGAGAGAAACATCTATCTAATGAGCGATGGCGATCAAATGGAGATCTGTCAAAAATACTTAAAACGTGTAAAAACGGTAAAAACCGGCAAAGTCTTCATAGACAATCAAATAAATAAACAAATCTCAGACGATGTCGTCATCGATAGACAAAATCTTGCCGAAGCAGGTGTCGTCATGATAATCGCTCAAATTTCACGTCATGGTGCAAAACTTATAAACAAGCCTCGCGTCATTAGCTACGGCCTTGTGGGCAATAAACAAGATGCGGAGTTTAGCAAAGAGATGCAAGAAATTTTGACGCAGTTTTTAAGCAACGTCAAAGAGGAGCTTTTAAAAGATGGTAGACTGCTCGAGTCACAAGTACGCCAAGTGATTAGAAAGCATATCTTTAGAAAGGTCAAAAAGTACCCAACTATCGTGCCAATTATCTATCTAATGTAAGGGAAATTTATGCAAACAATCAACCAAATCGCAGCCGAAGTTTTAAAGATAGAAGCAAACGAGCTTTTAAGACATGCTAAAAACTTAGAGATAGAAGATGCTGTAAATTTGATATATAACGCAAAAGGCAAAGTCATAGTCACAGGCGTGGGCAAGAGCGGTCATGTAGGTGCAAAGATCGCCGCCACGCTTGCAAGCACCGGCACGCCAAGCTTTTTCTTGCATCCAACAGAGGCTATGCACGGCGACCTTGGCATGATAGGAAAAGATGATGTTTTGTTAGCTATTAGCTTTAGTGGCGAAAGCGATGAGCTTATCAAAATTTTACCTCACGTAAAGCGCTTTGGCGTAAAGATCGTCGCAATGGCAAGAAGTAAAACAAGCTCGCTTGGTAAATTTAGCGATGCATTTATTAGCATAGATGTAGAGAAAGAGGCCTGCCCACTAAATGCCGCTCCAACAGCATCAACTACACTAACGTTAGCTCTTGGCGATGCGTTGGCTGTTTGTTTGATGCAAAGGCGAGGCTTTAAAAAAGAGGACTTTGCAAATTTTCATCCAGGTGGTAGCCTTGGAAAGAGGCTATTTTTAAAGGTCAAAGATGTGATGAGAAGCGAAAATTTACCGATAGTTCACTGGAATGCGAGCCTAAAAAAAGCAATCGATACTATGACACACGGTAAACTTGGCACGGTCCTAATCGTCGATAAAGATGGTGTGTTAGATGCTATTTTAAGCGACGGCGATCTTAGACGTGCACTTATGCGAGAGGACTTTGACCTAGACGAGCCAGCAATGAAATTTGCAACCTTACATCCAAAAGAGATAAACGACAAGGAAATGTTAGCCGTGGATGCGTTAGCTTTAATAGAAAAGTATAAAATTCAGCTTCTAGCCGTTGTAGAAAATGGCGTGCCCGTAGGTGTTTTACACATCCATGACCTTACAAATTTAGGACTATAAAATGGAAAAAACAAGACTAAATAAATTTATCTCACATAACACAAATTACTCACGCCGTGAGGCAGATGAGCTGATAAAAGCTGGTAAGGTTAGCATAGCAGGACGAGTGGTTAGCGACCTTGCCACAAGCGTAGATGAAGATGACAAAGTACGTATAAATGGTCGTTTGATAAAGCTAAAAAAGGAATTTACTGTTATCGTCTATCATAAACAAAAGGGTGAACTAGTTAGCAAAAAAGATGACCGCGGACGAAAGACGATCTATGATACACTAGATAAGAAATTTGCAAAATTTGTTAGCGTAGGACGCTTAGACTATGCGAGCGAAGGGCTACTTTTACTAACTGACGCTCCAGCAATCGCCACAGCTTTGATGAATAGTGACTTAGAGCGCGAATACTATCTAAAAGTAAAAGGTGAAGTAACGAAAGAGGTTATTGAGGCCATGACAAATGGCTTTTTTGCCAAGGACGCTACCAAAGGCGCTCACGCAAAAACCACTATAAAATCAATGGAATTTAAGCCATTTCTAGCCTATAAAGTCTTTGGCTCAAGCGGCGGCTATACAAAACTAAAGGTCATCATCAACGAGGGGCAAAATAGGGAGCTTCGCCGCTTCTTTGGCTACTTTGACCTTGAAGTGATGGATCTAAAAAGGGTTAGTTTTGGGCGCGTTAGCCTTGATATGCTAAAGCCTGGCAAATGGCGCTACTTCGAAAATAGCGAATATGAAGACCTAAGAGACTTTTTAAAAGTTAATAACGTTAGATACTAACTTAGGCTTGTTTCTCCATCAAAGAGGCAAGCCAAACCACAATAACTACAAATTTACAAAAATGGAGAAAAAATGAAAAAGGCTGTTCTTTTATACACAATCTTACTAACTATTGGATTCTCCAAGGATCTAGTAGAACTTGGACTTGAGGCTTACAGCAAAGGTGACTACAACAAAGCAGTCGAGATATTTACTAAAACTTGCAATGATGGAAATAATGGCAATTGCTATAATTTAGGACTTTTGTATATAAATGGCCAGGGTGTAAAACAAGACTACAATAAAGCAGCTAAATTATACGAAAAGGCTTGTAATGGTGAAATTATTCAAGCTTGTTATAACTTAGGATTTTTATACTATAACGGTCAAGGCACTACACAAGACTACTATAAAACTGCTCAATTGTGGCAAAAAGTTTGTGATGCCAAATATAGTATTGGTTGTTATAATTTAGGGCTTTTATATGAGGATGGTCAAGGTGTAGAGCAAGACCACAATAAGGCGGCTAGATTATACGAAGAAGCTTGCAATAATGGACATGCACTAAGCTGTTCTAATCTAGGTGTTTTATATATAAAAAACCAAGGTGTAGAACAAAACTATAACAAAGCCATAGAGCTATACAATAAATCTTGTGACGGTAAAAATGCTATAGGTTGTTTTAATTTAGGAAATTTATACGAAGAAGGCAAATATCTAAAGCAGGACTACTATAAAGCGGCCAATCTATATAAACAAGCTTGTGATGGCGGATATGCTAATGGCTGCTATAATCTAGGTAATTTTTATGAAAGAGGACAAGGGGTAGAGCAGGACTACACCAAAGCTACCAAACTATACGAAAAAGCTTGCGATGGCAATATCGCCCAAGCCTACCACAATTTGGGAGTTTTATATGTAAATGGTCTGGGTGTAGAGCAAGACTATTATAAGGCAGCTCAATTATGGCAAAAAGCTTGCAATGACAGATACAGTATGAGTTGTTACAACTTAGGAATTTCATACAATAATGGCCAAGGTGTGAAACAAGACTATTATAGAGCGGCTGATCTATACAAACAAGCTTGTGACGATGGAGTTAATGATAGTTGCTCTAATTTAGGAATTTTATATGAAAACGGTCAAGGTGTAGAGCAAGACTACAGTAAATCCCTAGAATTATATGAAAAAGCTTGCAATAATGGATACAATCGCGGTTGTTTTAATTTAGGAGCTTTTTATCTAAAAGGCAAAGGCGCAAAACAAGACTACCACATAGCAAAAGAATATTTTTATAAAGCTTGCGAATTAGGGCTTCAACCAGGGTGTGACGTTTATAAAAAGTTAAACAAATAAGGCTTTCAATACCAAAAACAACCCAGCGAGCTTTAATAAATTTAGAGCTACGCAAATTTATATCTTATTTTCTGAAAGTAGGATGTTTATATATGGATTTAGTAGCGTCTCACCACGTGCTGCGTATAGCAAGACCTCTTTAAAATAGTTATCGCATATGCCATACAAGTGAAACTCATATGCCCCTATGCCGTACCCCATCGGTGTGATGTCGACCCTTGAGTACCAAGCGTCTTGTGCTAGGATATAGCGGTTTGTATCCTTTGTGTATACATATAGCTTTATCTTTTCTTTATCTTTTTCTGCCATATACCAGATAAAAGAATTTGTAATATCGTTAAAGAAGTAGATATTGCCATTTGGCATGATAGCTTGAGCTGTGTCGTTGTTATCAGCTATAAGCGTCCTACTCTCATAACATATATATTTATTTGGTGTTAGCTCTTCGATCGGCTCTGATTTGCCGTTATTTAAAACCAAAATTTTATCATCGCTTATATCAGCATTATAGGCAAGTACGGCTAAGACTAGAGCTAACAAACATAAAGAAAAAATTTGTTTTATCAAAATAAAAATCCTCTTAACAAATAATATTTTAGGACATAAAGCGCGCAGATCAGCACACAAGCACTTAGCCAGATAGATGAAAATTTAAGCTTGTGTGAGTAGTTAGTCTTTGTGATAATCTCAACAAGATATGGCATAAGGCCGTAAAAAACGCCCAGAAACAAACTGCCCCAGATGAGGTAGCCAACGTAAAAATAGTTACCTTTTAGCATGCAGTATGGGCATTTATGGTTTGGCTGCTCGTAAACATAAAGGCCAAAAAAGTAGGTGATGGCATAGTAACTAAGCACCAAAAACAATAAATTTGCCACAAAGCTCGCCATACTTTGCTTTAAAAAATTTAGCACCAAAATAACAAAAAAGAGCACATAAAATGCACTCACTAAGCCAAAATTTGTATAGCCAAATGGTAGCTTTGGAGCTTGAAAAGTAACAGAACAGCAAAAGACCGGCACTTTTAGTGGAATGTTGTAAAAAAACGAAATTTCTATACCAAGTTCGAGCAATATCATGACAAAAAGACAGATGAAAATGGCGTATTTTTTCTTTAGATAAGGGAAATTTAGAGCCTGCAAGTCAAGCTTATTTATAACCAGCCAAATGCCAAGCCCAAAGATCAGCAAAATTTTAGTGAGCATCAATATGCCACCAAATTTATTTGAGCCGATCACGCCAGCTGAGCACATAGCACCAGGTACAATATCAGAGAGTTCATTTAGGCAAAGTGCAAAAAATATAAACAATACGATCTTGATACAGACGCAAAAAAGTAAGATCGTATTTACAAGGTAGTTTTGTTTTTCAAGCGAGTATTGAAGCGATGTTAGCGCGTTGTAATCCCACGACCTCACGATCCTAACGACGTAAAAGAGCGAAATACTCATCAAAACTAACAGTACAAACTCCGCTAACAAAAAGGCAATAACGGCGTTTGATAAAAAGACACTCATACTATCTCTCCATTTTGTAAGCTGACAACTCTATCTGTTGCACTTAGCTCATCAAAAATGCTATCGTGAGTAGCAACGATAACACTCTTTTTTAGAGCTTTAAAAGACTCTAGTAAGCCTAAAAAAGCACGTGCATTTTGTCTGTCTAAATTTGCCGTTGGCTCATCAGCCAAGATGATGTTAGCATCCATAGATAAAGCCCTAGCTACCGCACATCTTTGACGCTCGCCACCACTTAAATTTGATACGTTTTCATCTTTTTTATGAGCGATATTTGCAAGCTCAAGAGCCTTTTTTATCATCTCATCTCTCACGTTTGCTTTAAAATTTGTTAGAGCAAATGGAGCTAGTAAATTTTCATATACACTCAAGCCATCAATAAGGTTAAAATTTTGAAAAACTAATCCAAGCCTTTTGTGTCTAAGCTCAGAGCAAAAGGCATCAGGCAACTTTGCGATGTTAGTGCCATCTATCAAAATTTCTCCACTAGTTGGCTTTTGAAGTAGGGCAATGAGCGAAAGCAAGGTACTTTTACCGCTTCCACTAATGCCTTTTAGTATCACTAGCTCGCCGTCATTAATATCTAAATTTATATTTTTTAAAGCACAAAACTCATTTTGTTTGTTTTGGTTATAAACTAGGCTAACACCTCTTATATTTATCATTTTAGCCCCTCATTTATGTCACTACTTGCTACTCGCCATGAAGGTATGAGCACAAATGCTAAAAATGGTATCACACCAAAAACAAAGATCAAAAAGAGTTTATCAAACTCTAAAATAGGCGTGAAATTTGTAAAATTTAAAAGCTCATCACCTAAAAATATCCCCTTTAAAAGTGGAGCGTTAAATACAAAAACAAAAAGATAAGCCAGCATAACACCGAGCAAAAAAGCACTAACACTAACGATGAAATTTTGTATAAATTTTAAAAATATAATATCTTTTATACAAAAACCAATGCTTCTTAAAATAGCTATTTCACGCTTTTTGCTACCATAGGCGAGTGAGATTTGGTTTTTAAGCAAGACAAAGAATATAAGCATAACGCTAACGTAAATGCTCATAAAAATTCCACCCTTATAATAGTAAAGGTGCCTAACCTTAGCCACTTCATCTTCTATACTAAGAGCGAAAGAATTTGGATATAAATTCTCTATCTTTAAAGCTACTTCACTGATCTCATCTGTGTTTGGCACCTCAACGTAGAGCTTTGTATACTCTTCATCTTTTAAATTTAATATAGCTCTTAGCGTATTTGGATGCAAAAATATAGCGTTATTTGTGATTAAACCACTTTGTGCCGGCATAGTCTTTAATATCTTTACTGGTATCATGCGCTCTTCAGTTAGAAAATTAAAGCTCTCGTCGTAGTAAAGCTCATTCATCGCTGCCTTTACACCTTCTCCGACGATCATCTCATCCTCTTTTAAGCTATCATCTTCATATAGATGAAACCAAACATGCTTTTGAACGAAGTAGTACTCTCCATCAACTACGCCCCTTACATCACTTACGCCATCGATCTTTGAGATATCGTAGATATAGCCAGGGTGCATGAGATCATTTTTGCCAGTACGAAATGCACTCACTACGATACTTGATCTATCTTTTACTAAATTTATAAGATCATGTTGGATCGATCCAGAGATGAAAAGCACCGAGCTTAGCACAAAGATAATGAGTGCAAAGAGGCAAAAGCTAAAAAGGTGATCCTTCCTATCTTTAAAAAGCAGAACCACAGCATAGTTTATAAAATTTTTACCTATCATAGACAAAGCCTTTTTGCCCCTTTTGGTTAAAACTAAAAGCAGCATTTGCTCTTGTTATCTTAGAAATTTCTCTTAGCTCATCTTGCTTTGCTTTATGATCAAAGCTAAGATAGTGTACCGCTAAAAGCGTATAAGAAAGTCCAAAAAATAACGCCAAAAAAACTAGAAATTTCACACTATTTACCGATAAAATTCTTTATCTCGTCAAATCTTATGACACCTTTGCCAGCATGATCTTTTAAAAAGCTCACTGCCTTTGCTTCATCTTTAAATGGGATAAACTCATCGCCCATTGGTCCGTAAACGTTTGAGCCATGAACATAAAACGCATCTTTTGCGTCAAGCTTTTCTAATGTGTAATAATCGCTCACATAAGCATCTTTCATTTTAATGTCCGCAAAATAAAATTGTGCCATATCTTTTACACCATCAAAATAATAATCTTTGCCATCTGCTTTGATGAGTGTCGCCCATGGAGAATTTTTGACGAGCATGCCGCATACCGCACATCTTGCACCCTTTGGT
The DNA here is from genome assembly GCF_902460845.1 of Campylobacter concisus. Classification (NCBI taxonomy): domain Bacteria; kingdom Pseudomonadati; phylum Campylobacterota; class Epsilonproteobacteria; order Campylobacterales; family Campylobacteraceae; genus Campylobacter; species Campylobacter concisus. Next base: position 236,971 of record NZ_CABPVS010000001.1, read on the forward strand.
ACGACTATTCTCTCAGGTTTTTTTATTTCTTGTTTAGGTTTTGAAGCTTGGTTGCTAGTGCCTAGATTTGCCGGAGCGTCCCATAGATACAAAGCGGCAGCTTGTAGGTGTTTGTCGTATTCAGGAGCTTTGCTAGCCTCTTTTGAGTCACATACTTGTTTAAGATGAGCTTTTAGCTCAGAGATAGCTTTAAAGCTTTTTGGATCTGTTTTTTCGCAGTTTACCTCGTAAAATTCCTTACCATGTACGTAAACGCCGTCCTCACGTTTAGCTTTTATCATTTTATTATCACCTTCGAAATCCTGTCCAGCAATCTCGTAAGCTTTAGCAAAATTCATTATCTCGCCGCCATTTTCTGCTTGAAATTCTTTTGCATCAGCCTCGGTTGAGAAGGCATATTTACTATTTCTAGTCATTGTGCCCTTGACACTACTACCAACTACGTAAAATGCCTTGTTTACGTCGATCAAATTTAAATTTTTAGTATCAACGACTTGTGCCTCGCTTGGGATCTTGCCTTCTGTTAGCTCGTATAAGCAGTGGAGTGATGCTACTTGCTTGCCGTTATATACGTGATTAGTCTTATAAAATTTAACCAAATTCATTCCACAAACGGTGCAGTACTCCTTACCCTCGCCACTTCCTACTAGTGTAGCCTTGCTAGGATCCACGCTTTGAAACATCGGTTTCATTTTGACGGCTTGTTCATTTGCCGAAGCACCAAAAAGTAGGGTTGCTAGCAGTGCTGAACCCAAGATAGAACGTAAAATCATAATTATCTCCTTTAGTATTTTTATTTTTATATTATATAAGCTTTAAATACCGCTAGGTTAGCTTTATCAAGCATCAATGCTTTCCTAAAATTTCTAAATTCTCACACGCTTCTTTTAAGCCATTTTTGCAGCTTTTAGTGAAAATTTCACGTGCTTTCTCCACGTCTTCTTTTACGCCTTTGCCTTCAGCTAGCATGATAGCGTAATTATTGCAGCCCTTTTCATATCCATATATACACGCTTGCTCATAAAGTTTTGTGGCTTTTGTAAGGTTTTGATCAACGCCCTGAGCATAGACATATAAAAAGCCGAGATTATCACACCCTATGCCAGCTTCGTTTGCACAAGCCATTTCGTAGTTTACTTTGGCTTTTGCATAGTCTTTTTCTACACCTTCACCCCGCGCGTATAGATAGCCAAGGTTGCTACATCCTATGCCGTCCCCTGCCTTGCAAGCCTTTTCGTAAAGCTCTTTTGCCTTTTTAAGATCCTTTGTCACGCCGGTGCCATTTGCATAAAGCAAGCCAAGCTCTGTGCAACCCTCATTATCCTTACAAGCCTTTTCATAAAATTTAACTGCTTTTACTAGGTCTTTCTCTACGCCTTTGCCTTTTTCATAGACGTAGCCAAGATTGCTACAAGCCATAGAGAAATTTTGATCACAAGCCTTTTCGTAAAGCATCGCCGCCTTTGCTTCGTCCTTTTTGACATTGCCATCACCTCTGCTGTAAAGTACAGCTAGGTTATAGCAGCCTGATGCCTTTTTCTCTTTGTCACAAGCATCTTCATAAATTTGTGCTAGCTTGTTGTGATCGTCTTTTGCACTTAAAGCCTCTTTGATATAGCCAGCATTTAATAGTCCCAAACAAGCAAACAATAAAACTAAACCCTTTTTCATCATATCTCCTAAATCTCTTTTATATCCTTACCTCTATAAGCAAAGGCGATTAGCAAAGCCAAGAGCATTAAAAGCAAATAAAGCAAATTTGAAACGCTAAATCCATCACCATTTGCGTATGAGTGAAGTCCGCTTAGATAGAAATTTACACCAAAATAGGTAAAAATAACTGAACCAAAAGAGAGCACGCTAGCTACTAAAAAGGTAAAAATATTTTTTAATCTTGGGATAAATCTTAAATGAAGTGCAATAGCATAAATAATTATCGTAATGTACGACCAGCTCTCTTTGCTATCCCAGCCCCAGTATCTACCCCAGCTCTCATTCGCCCAGACGCCACCAAGGAAATTTCCAATAGTTAGCAGGCTAAGTCCTATGATGAGGCTTAGCTCATCAGTTGCAGCGAGGTATCTTATCTGTTCACTAAGCTTTTGCTCGTTTTTTTGATTTTTTATAGCCATTAAAAGAAGTCCAAAAAGCCCGAGCACAAAGCTAAAACCTAAAAAGCCATAGCTTGCCGTGATGACACTTACGTGCACACTAAGCCAAAATGACTTTAAAACTGGGACTAGATTTGTTATTTGTGGATTTATAAAATTTAGATGAGCCACAAGCAAGCTCACGCTTGCAAAAAGTGAAGCAGCTCCAAGAGCAAAGCTTTGATGTTTAAAAAATAAAACTCCAGCTAATACGCTTGCGAGCGAGATATAGACTAAACTCTCATAGGCATCACTCCAAGGTGCATGCCCTGAGATATAAGCACGAAGAGCTAAATTTAGCAAATGCACCACAAAGCCAAAATAAAATGCAAGGCTAAGCGCTTTTTCAAATCTAAATTTCTTTCCAGAAAATAGCCTATAAAAGCCAAGAGCGAGCGAAACTAGCCCAAGGATCATGTAAAAATATATAAGAAATTTAAAAATTTCCATTTGGTTATAAAGCACCTCAAGCTCCACCTTTGCCTCGCTTGGCGCAAGAGAGCCTAGAGTGCTTCTTTGATAGCTTGAAATTTTCTCCAAGCTCTTATCAGCTCCCTCACACTCGCCACTTTTTACGCAAAAGCTTAAATTTTCTATATAATTGCCTAAAACACTTTTAAGCTCGCTTGAAATTTCACTTGAGCCAAAGGCTTCATTTACGCCTAGCCATGTTAATTTATCACCATTTTTAGCTGGGATAAATTTTAAAATTTCTCCCTTTAATGCAAGGTATAAGACATTTAGTCTCTCATCAAATTTGATCACGTCATTATCAAATTTATCTCTTTTTGAGGCGGATTTTTCATTTGCAGCTTCTACAAATTTAGCCAGCTTATACTCGCCATTTTCGTTAAAAACATCGTTAAAACTAGCAAATTTTTCATTAACTCCCAAAAGCTCGCCCACACGCTCACTTGTGATCTTTACTATCCTTTTGTCCATCCACTCTTTTGGCGAGATGGCAAAAGAGAGCATTAGCTCCTCGCTACTAAGCCCAAATAGCGTAGTTTTGGTTGAAATTTTACTTATCACAGCTCTTGAGTAAGAGCCAGCTGGAGAGATTCTGCTATCAGCCTGAGTCAAAATTTTGGCAAATTTGCTTGCATGAGCGTCTAAATTTTTATTATTTTCGTTAGCAAAATTTGGAGTTGCGCTTAATAAAAGAACAGCCAAAAATGCTATTTGAGAGCCTTTTATGAAATTTAGCAGCCTAAAAAATCGGCTATTTTTGCTAAATAAATTTGCCACAAAGCCAAGGCAAAGCAAAAAATATCCTATGTAAGTTGGGATTTTGCCAGGATCACGGCTGATCTCAAAAGCGCTTCCAAGCTCGTCAGGATCGTATGAAGACTGAAAAATTTTATAGCCATCAATCGTTAGTGGATTATTTAGCGAGATGTCGTACTTGCCGCCAGCGATACTTACTTTACTTGTATAAGATGATGGACTATTTAGCCCTGCATATCGCTCTAAAATAAACTCATCAAGCTTTAATGAAAATGGTAAATTTAAAGCCTTTGAGCTAAAGTAAAATTTCACCTCTTGCCCACCAAAACTTAGCACACTAGGCTCCAGCTCATATCCAGCTCCGCCTTTTAGTTTAATACTCTTTTTTTCGCCGTTAAAACTTATCTCTAAGCTAAGCGTAGCAGGAGCGTTTTTCTCATCTTTTTTATATCCAAGCAAGTTAATTATAAATTCCTTGCCGTCTATAAAATTTTTAAACTCAAGGTCGTTTTTACCAAATAAGCTTAATTTTAATGGATAACTAAAATTTTCTCCAAGCATTTCGACTCTAAGATAAGGCTTAACGCTTTGCATTACATTTGAGCTTTGCAGAGCTCTAAGATGCATAACGCCCTCTTCTCCAAAATACCTTGTAAGCGCAGCTCCGATGAAGATAACGATAAAAGCAAGATGTATCAAAAATGCGCCAAATTTTTTATACATCTTGGTTTTTATGATACTAATGGCTAAACAAATGGTGCAAGCAAACATAACACACTCGTACCAAAGCGCTTCGTAAACAAGCACTCTGGCCGTTTGTGTGTCATAAAAATTTTCTAAAAAAGTCGCAAGCCCTGCACCAAAAGCAAGAATAAATAATAATATCAAAGACAAGCGGTAGATATTTAAAATTCTCATCGCTCGCCTCTACTTTAAATGCTATAAGTTTGTCCCGCATAAAGTATAAACACCCTAAGCAGTAAAACACCGATAACAGCCGCTAATGAACTGATATAAAAGCTAAATTTTAGGCTAGCTACTTTTTTGCCAAATGCAAAATTTAAAACAAAAGGCACAATGAAGCCAACTAGCACAACACCAAGCCAAAAGAAATTTGCCCAAACGCCACTATAAAAAGCAACAGCTGCATTTTGCTGATAACTTGAACCAAGTAAAAGCGATACAAAAAGCATTAAAATGAGTAAAATTTCAGCTCCCAAAACGCTAAATTCTACGCTATGAAGCGAATGAAGGTCGCTTGAATGTGGATCTTCTTTAAATAAAGCTGCTGCGACCAAGCTACTGCCACTTATACCAGCACTTAGTCCTGAAGCTATAAATAAAGCTGGAAGCACAGCTGTGTTTAAGAGTGGAAATCTAATCAAAACTGAGATCAAAAATCCAGTATAAGCACAAATTATTACAGCAAAAATAAGGCAAATACGACTTAAAAATGGATAAAGCGGTATTAAAATTTTCATTATTAGTGCAAAAAGAGTGCTAAAGGATTTTAAACTTTTGGCTAAGAAATTTGAAATCTCATCATTAAATGCATAAAGGCACATCAAAAAGCTAAGCGGTATAAATACACAAAGTCCAGCAACACCGATAGACATGACTGATGTGAAATTATAATTAATCAAAATTTTCCAAAACAAGAGTGGCTTTTCAAGATCAGCTATCAAGCAAACCATACCAAGCATGATGCTAACAAATGCTAAAAGCGAAGCAGCCTTGAAAAATGAGCTAAAACTCTCTTGCTTTTTATAGTGTTTTAAAAGTATGGCAGCGATTAGCGCTCCACCACTCATACCAGCTAGCAAAAGATAAACAGCGATCGGCCAGCCCCACTCTACTCCATGCGAAAATGTTGCAGTAAAATTTAATGCACCATCCATCTTACACCCCCATTTTTACTTTAGGAATATATCTAAGGCTTGGTTTTGTGCCAAGCTCTGCTCTTAGCCTTATGCTATCTTTTACGGCTAGTAGCTTGCTGATGTGTGAATCTTCATCGTTAAGATCACCAAATACGATCGCCTCATATCTACAAGCTTCTACGCAAGCTGGCTCTTTTTCGTCCTTTAAATTTGTATCTACGCAAAAGTTACAGCTTTGAGCTGAGTGCGTAACCTTATCGATATATCTCACGTCATATGGACAGGCTACGATGCAGTATTTACAGGCGATACAATCATCTATATTTGTAGTTTGTATGCCAGTTTTTTCGTCTTTATGACAAGCCTTGGTCGGACAAACAGCCACACAAGGCGCATCAACGCACTGCTGACAAGACACTCTTACAAATCTTTTATCGAGTAAATTTTTAGGATTAGTCTTATCTTCTATAAAAAGTCTCATCTGTCCTTTTGGGACTAAATTTACCTTTCTGCAAGCTATCTCGCAGTCCGTACAGCCAACACATTTATTTTGGTCAAATATCATACCAAAGTGTGGTTTTTTTACACTTTCTTCACTCTTAAAAGCAAAACCACTACTTGCCGCACCAGCACCAGCAGCCACAACTACCATGCTTTTTAAAAAGGCTCTTCTATTTTTTTGATTTTGCATTTTTAACTCCATTTTATATCTTAATGAGGCTTTTTAATGCCCTCATTTAGTTCTTTTTCGTGAATTTTCTTTGCAGCCTCGGCTAACTCACCTGGCTTTAAGACCTTAACAAGCTCTATCTCAAAAACAATAGTCTCGCCTCCAGGTATACCCTCCATGCCGCTATTGCCGTATGCAAGTTCTGGCGGGATAACAAATTTAAACTTATCGCCCTCTTTCATGAGCATTAAGCCCTCTTCAAGACCTGGGATCAAATTTAGCATAGAAAGATGAGCTGGAGCCTCTTTTGTCTCATCAAAGACCTTACCATCGATAAAGCTAGCTTTGTAGTTTGCTATGATGATACTCTCTTGTTTTGGAGTCGCTCCTTTTTTGCTTGATTTTAAAATTTCATATTGCAATTTTGATTTTGTCGTTTTTACGTTTTTATTTTTTGCATTTTTATCCATAAAAGCCTTGCCCTGCTTTAAATTCTCTTTAAGTATGGCGGCTTCTTTTTCTTTTACTATCTTGTCTAAATTTTCAGCTCTTTTGTTTAGTAGCTTTGCTATCTCATCATCGCTTAGTTTTAGCTCTCCTTTTAGTGCATCACTAAAACCTTTGATAACGGCCTCAGCATCGTAGCTAATGCCTATTTGTTTTTGTTCAAGTAACCCTTTTAAAACATATCCACCACTTGTTGCTCCCATAGCATAAGACTCATTTGAATCTACATTTGCAAGCAAACCAGAAGCACTTAAGCTAAGAAGTAGCGTAAATTTTAAAACCTTATTTTTCATATCAAACCCTTAAGATTAAAGGGGCTAAAACTAGCCCCTAAATGCTATAAATTTTTATTCAAAATTCTTTGAGCTTCTTTTATATACTCTTTTGATGCATCGAGTTTTTGTTTAGTAAATTTAAATCCGTGCATACCCCACGAACCATCTTTTTCAACCATATCGATGATCTCTTGAGCATTTTGGATAAGCTCATAAACTCTTACTTTATCACTTGCATCAAGTTTTTTAGTCTCAAGTAGTGAGTAAAGTCCCTCGATGCCTATTTTGACCTCTGAGAATTCATTCTTAACTGGAGTTTGCCAGCCCATAACTTCATCATAAACTTGTTTTTGGTTTTTGAAGTGAAGTGTTGGTTTTAGCTCAGATAATACTGGGCTGTGGCAGCCTTTGGTATCTTTCATATCTTTATCAGCCCAAGATGTTCTAGCGCACGCCCACATCAAGTCAACGTAGTTATGGCCATTTTTATCTCTCTCAAAGTGCCAATCTTTAGCATCTCTTGGACCTTTAGCAGCATCTCCTGGTACTAGAGATTTCTCTTTTGGATCAACCATAATCTTCCAGATGTGAGATCTTCTTTGAGTATCAAAGCCAGCGTTGTCTTGGAACTGAACAGCGTAGAAATTCTCGCAGCTCATCATAAATGGCATGTGGCAAGATGCACAAGTATTATCTTTGTGTGTATCTGCTTTAGATGCGATATATGCTTGAGTTTCGTGGCAATCTTTACACTCTTTTCTAATCTTTGGTTTAGTATAGAATGAGCTTAGATAGCCTTGCTCTGAATTATAGTTCATACCTGTTACACTCTTATCACCTACAACTGGACCTGTGTTATCGTGTGGATCGTGGCAAGTAACACATCTCATACCTTTATCATAGTGAGCTGTAAAGTATGATTGAGAACCTTCAGAACCACATCCTGGTCCCATTGATTTAAATTTAGAGCTAAGTGAGAGATCAAGCTTGCCGTTATTAAGAGGATTAGCACGAGCTAGATCTGGGCTAAAGTTAAACCTTTGGTGGCAGCGTTCGCAGTTTGATGTTCTAAAATTTGTAGCTCCATCAAGGTGACCGCCAGCTCCGTGGCACTCCTCACAGCTTACGCCTTTTGAGATAGTGTGTTTTTGAAGCTCTTTAGCATTACCAAGTGCTGCGTAAAATTCTGCTTTTGATTTGAAATCAAATTTAACTGGGTGACAAACTTCACAATATGATGAGTTTGCTTGGAAAAACATTGATTTTTTATGTTTTGCGGCATATGAAGCAAGGCCTCTAACATATCCGCCATTATCACCGTACTCTTCAAGAGTGCCAGGAAATTCCGGGACAAGCTCTTTTATCTTTTTAACAGTTGCGTCGTCTAAATTTAACGCCCATGTTCTTTGCCATTGGTTACCACCAGCTACGATCTGACCTGTACCATCTCTTAGCAAACCGCCCTCAACGTAGTAAGTACCACGAAGTAGCCATGCATCAACGTAGCCCATTTTGGTTCTTAAGTGACCAACAGTTGCGTAGATAACATCTGGAGTAATACCTTTTGGAAGGATAGAAGCGGTATCTTTGTCAAATACTGGCTCAGTTAGGTTGTTATTAACCTCTGGGTGCTCACCAGGAAAACGCATAGTAGTTGCGTGGCGAGATCTGCTCCAAACTTCATACTGAGCTGGGTGACACTCACCGCACTTTTCTGGTCCTACAAATTTGTTAGGAAATTGAAGTGATGAAGTGGCTGGAATTCTATACATCATAGAACTATAGCCCTTACCGCCATCTCTTTTACTAAGCTTTGACATATCAAAGCCATGTCCCTCGGCAAGCCACTCTAAGCCACGGTCGTGAACGACCATTTTACCGACGGTTTTTCCACCATATTTTGTAAAAATAGGGTGGTTTTTAAATAACCAGTTATACATCTCTTGCTCTTCTACAACGTAGTCTTGCAAGGAGATAACACCTCTACTTTGCAGTGTGCCTTTAGGATTTGCGATAACATCACGTGCTTTATCGGACATCTGCATATTATGCTCTTCGCAACAGGCTTGTGAAGCGAAGATGCTAACACCCATGAGCAAACCAGCTAAGGCTTTTTGTAGATTTCTCATGTGCCCTCCTTTAAATTTTTTATCCTAAAATCAAAATGATTTCATACTGATAATACTAACACCAAAAAAGGGTAGAAAAGGGGGAATTTTAATAAATTATAAATTTTCAAAACTAATTGTAAATGTAATACTATTTTCATCTACATTTCTAGCAAAGATTAGAGCGTTATTTTTACTAGCGATTAGCCGGCTCATATATAGACCAAGCCCGCTGCCGGACTCTTTTGTGCTAAAGTGTGGCTCAAAGATAACTTTTAAAAACGAAGCCTTTATCGCTCCTGCATTATTTTGCACGCATAAATTTTTACGATTATCTTTTATGAAAGTATAAATTTTTATTACTCTTGGCTTTACATAGCTTTGTTTAAATGCATCTTTTGCGTTATTTATAATATTTATTAAAATTTGGATTATTTCATTAAAATTTGCAAAAATCGTAAAATTTTCCCTTATATCGATCTCTATTTCTATTTGATATTTCTTAAGTGAGGCATTTAGAATTTTTATAGTCTGATTTATCACTTCCTCTACGCTAAACTCCCTTTTTAAAGTATTTGGTTTAAAAAAGTTTTTAAAATCATCAACCGTTTCAGACATAAAATTTATCTGTTTGCTAGTCTCTTCTATAAACTCATAAATTTTTGCTTCATCGAGCTTTTTTCGCTCCTGATAGAGTTCTAAATTTATTAAAGCTGAGCTGATCTGTGCCAGTGGTTGCTTCCACTGATGCGAGATATTGCCTATCATCTCACCCATTGAAGCTAGGCGGCTTTGATGTATCATTAGCTGCTCAGTCTGCCTTTTACTCTCTTCGCCACGCCTATGCATCTTATAAACAAGTAGCAAAAATATCCCAAATACAAAGGCTATCGCGCTCATTATGATGACAACCTCTTTTAGATGGTAAGAGAAAATGGCACGTAGTGGGATTTTAAAAGATAGCATTGCCATCATCTCACTTGCTTCAGAAATTTTTCCATTTGAAATTTCATAACGATCCAACATCTGTTTTGGAGCACTTTCGCTATTGTGACAGGCTAAGCAAGATGTATTTTGACTTTTTATAGGAAGTCCTACAAAAAATTGTGAGCCGTTTTCATCTTTTATAATCTTTGAAAACTCACTAAATTTATTCTCTTTAAAGCCTCTTAACACCTGCGCTTCAAATTCATTTGGCTCATGAGCTTTATTTAAAGGTGCCATGGCGACTAGTTTGTAGTCAAAGTCAAGATTGTATTTTTTCTTTTGGATATTATAAATTTCACGGCTTATATATGAAGATGAGAGTAATCTCTCGTCAAAAAAATCCTCTTTTATAATGCCATCATGCTTTAGCTGCTCTATTAGCGGACGCTGAACGCCTGCAATGTACTCTCTTACAGAATTTATACTCTCAAGGACGTAGTACGCCTCTTTTTTGGCATCTTTCATTGCAAGATTATTATAAAAATTTAAAACAAGTGCGGATATTAAGAGATAAACAAAGATAAAAACACTAACGATTAGCTGAAATTTATATTTCACAAAGATAACCTACACCGTATAAATTTTTAATCACATCTTTGCCAAGCTTCCTTCTAAGCTCTTTTACGATCGTCTTTATCGCCTCTTTGCTTGGCTGCTCATACTCCCAAATATAATCAAAAATTTGTTCATAAGTTATAGTTTGATTTTTATTGTTTAAAAAATACTCTAAAAGCCTACTTTCGCTCTTGCTTAGATGAGAAATTTCACCATTTATATAAAGTACTTTTTTGCCAAAATCGTATTCTAATTCATTATTTAGCCTAAGAGTCGGCTTGCGTCCAACAAGCTCTAAAGCAACGTCTTCTAGAGCTTTTATAAATGACTTTTTATCATATGGCTTTGCAAGATATCTTGTGATCTTTAGCTCAACTGCTCTCCACAAATACTCTTGCTCGATGTGGCTTGATAAGATCACGATAGGAATTTTTTGATTTATAGTTCTTACTTTTTTAGCGATCTCTAGGCCATCGATATTTGGCACGCTTATATCAAGCACCAAAACATCATAAGCATCGCTCATCGCTAGCTCAAGTGCATCATAGCCATCTGTTACGCCATTTACTTCGGCAAAAAATAGCTCCAAAGAAGCACAAATATTTTTTAAAATCGCCTCTTCATCTTCAAGGCAAAGGACCTTTTTGTTTGATAAAACGTCTAAAATATCATATTCTTGCATAGCCTCATCTCGCTTTTTGAGCAGATATTATCACTTGGTAGCTTAAAAAATAAGATTATCTAAAAAATAATTCATACCAATATAAAAGACAGATTATTTTTAAAAATTAAACTATAAATTTTTGTTGAAGTGATTTGAAGTCTTGATTAAAATTTTTCTATAAGTACTATTTTTGGATTTTTCTAAAAATTTTAGCTATCGATCAATTTTAAAAAAGAAAGATAGCTATATTTATAGTATAAATTTTAGTTGCCTCTGCTTCCAGGCTTGATCGCTTTGCTTCCATTTTTACAAAGTGGGCAATGCTCAGGCTCATAAATTTCAAACTCAAAATTTCCTAAAGCAAAAAACGGCTTATCGCTTGGTAGTTTTGCATTTGGCTTAGCTTCATTGTCTAAATTTGTAACCTTACAAAAGCCACGGTTCGCAAGCGCTGCAAAGCCAACCACCTCGCCGCCAAGGCTCTCTATCACACGTGCCGCTTCAAGTGCCGAACCGCCAGTTGTGATAATATCTTCACAAACGATAAATCTCTCACCCTTTTTCACCTCAAAACCACGTCTAAGACTCATTACCTTTTCAACTCTCTCTGTAAAGATAAAACGCTTCTTTGCCGCACGTGCAAGCTCATAGCCAGCTAAAATTCCTCCAAGTGCAGGCGAGCAAACACTATCAAATTTAATGCCAAATTTCTCTATCACACGGGCAAGCTCGTCAGCTAGTTTTCCAGCCAAAGCTGGGTCTTCAAGCACCTTTGCGCTTTGGAGATAAAACTGCGAGTGGTTACCACTACTTAGTAAAAAATGTCCCTCTAAATACGCTCCGGCCCCTTTATAAATTTTCTCTAAATTCATCGTTTTTTCCTTTTAAAATTTACTCAAAATTTTAACACAAGCCTACTTAAGCCACTCTTTTTAAAATTTAATAAGCCACACATTTGTATAATCTTCACACTCTTACAAAAAGGACGCTCATGCTTATTTTTAACCCTGTTGTTTTTAGCATTTTAGTGATGACAATACTTTGTCTATTGCGCTTTAACATCTTGCTTTCTATTCTTATCTCTACTCTTTTTGCTGGTGTGATGTATAAACATGGATTTAGCGGATTTGAAAGTGGTATTATAAATGGGATCGATAGCCTCTTTACAGCTCTAAAAGAGACTACGCAAAGCCTCATAAGCGGCATGCAAGGCAATCTTGAGACATCACTTAGTTATATTTTGCTTGGTGCTTTAGCAGCCGCCATCGCAAATACAAATTTAACTGCTATCTTGATAAATGCTTTGAGTAAATTCCTTAGCTCAAATAAAGTGATTTTTATACTAACTATTGCATTTATAGCGTGCTTATCTCAAAATTTAATCCCAGTTCACATAGCTTTTATACCTATTTTGATCCCGCCACTTCTTGCCATTATGAACAAAATGGGAATAGATAGACGTGCCGTAGCTTGTGCTTTGACATTTGGTCTTCAAGCACCTTATGTAAGCCTTAGCGTTGGCTTTGGTCTGCTTTTTCACAATATCTTAAAAAAAGAGCTAGCAAATAACGGCATAACCACATCTATTTCTGATATCTCTTCTGTTATGTGGATAGGTGGCGCTTCTATGCTTATCGGACTTATCCTTGCCATACTTTTTTATGGTAAAAAAAGAGCTTATAAAACTTCAAAATTTGAAAAAGAAGAGCTTGATGAGATCGAGCGCGCAAAAAGCCTTGAGATGACTAAAAAAGAGTGGGCGGTTTTAGCTGGTGCAGTTGTGGCTTTTGGTGTGCAAATTTATACTGAGCTGCTACCTCTTGGCGCACTACTTGGACTTTTGGTTATGGTTGTTTTTGGCGGTATCGAATACAAAAAAGTAGATAAGATTATGGATAACGGCCTTGCTATGATGGGATTTATCGCTTTTATCATGCTAGTTGCTGCAGGTTATGGCACTATCTTAAGGGAGAGTGGCGGAATAGACGAGCTTGTAAAATACGCTAGCTTGGTATCTGGCGGCAAGATAGGTGGAGCACTTTTGATGCTTCTTATTGGTCTTCTCGTTACGATGGGCATAGGCACTAGCTTTGGTACGATACCTATTTTAGCTTCTATCTATGTGCCACTTTGTCTTAATCTTGGCTTTGGCGTACCAGCCATCATCTTGCTAGTTGGTATCGCTGCAGCTCTAGGAGATGCTGGAAGCCCAGCAAGCGATAGCACACTTGGGCCGACAAGCGGTCTAAATGCTGATGGTGAGCACAACCACATATATGATACTTGTGTGCCTACATTTGTATTTTTCAATATCCCACTCATCATCGGTGGCATCGTAGGTGCAATGATACTTGGATAAAATTTGGCGTTAATTACGCCAAATTTCTTTTTATTTCTTCTGCTTTTTATCAATATAAATTTTTGGAACATCTTTTGCTTTTGAAAAATATAAAAATTTAAAATGCAAAAAGGATAAGTCAATGATGAGATCACTTTGGTCTGGTGTTTCAGGCCTACAAGCCCACCAGATAGCCATGGACGTAGAGGGCAACAACATCGCAAACGTCAATACTTATGGTTATAAATACAACCGTGCAAACTTTGCTGATATACTAAGCCAAACTCCAAGAGTTGCTACTGCTCCACAAGGTCAGCTAGGCGGTCAAAACGCTATGCAAATAGGTCTAGGAACGACTATAAACTCAACTACAAGAATTTTCTCTCAAGGCACACTAACATCTACTGATAAGCCAACAGACCTTGGACTTCAAGGAAATGGTTTCTTCGTCGTATCTCCAGATGGTGGAACTACAAGATACTACACAAGAAATGGTGACTTTGTCCGTGATAAAGCGGGAAATTTTGTAAACAATAGCGGATATATAGTTCAAGGTTGGACAAGAGATGAAGAGACTGGCACTATCGACTCAACAGGTCCGATAAAAAATATTGTGATCAAAGAGGGTCTTACAACTCCGGCAAGAGCTACAACAGAAGTAAAGATAAAAGGCAACCTTGACTCAGGCAACACCATCGACCAAAGAAGCACTCCTATTTATTCACTAGATTCGGTTGCTGGTGGACGTGACTATAACAATGACGGAATTTTAGATCCAAACGAAGTCCACAACGAGAATGATGTAAATAACGATCAGTTTTATACGAACTCAAGAAAAGAACAAAGCCTAACAGAGCGTGGCGTAGATCTAGGTGTTACATTTGATGAGCTTGGAAATGGCCTTGCTTTAAGAGATGGACAAGGTATCTGGGTAAGCTACGCAAATGCTAAAACTGAAAAATTTACTATAGGTAGTGGATTACCAAATAATATTGGTTCACTTACTAATGGAACTGCAAAAAAATTAAATATAACATTAAATGGTGTAAATATAACCGGAGATGTAACAAATATAAGTGATGTTGCAGCCGCTATTAACGCTCAATACAATAAAACTGGTGTTAGAGCTGAAATTTCAGAAGGTAATAAACTAACACTTATAAATAGAAATAATTCAGGTACTACAAAAGAGACAAAAAATATTCACTTAACTGTCAATACTGGTGATGAATTAGTAGCAGCAACGACAGCAATGGGAGTGGCAAATGGCGGTTTAAAAAATCGAGATATTATCACAGCTTATCAATATGTCTATACAAGTTCACAAACAACAGCAGTTCACGAATATAATGATGCGAAAGAAAGGCAAGTAACTACAACAGAAGATCTTCGTGCTGCTATGCAAAAAGATGCAAGGAACTACATTGACTACAACGGTGATGGTCAAATAAGAGCAAATTCAGACGCACTTGATGCTGCAAAACAAGCAATAGCGGCACATAGAAGAACGCCTGGAACTGGCGGGGCAGCCATAACTAGCACCGTATATCAAACAGCTTATAATACTGCTTATAACAATACAACTGGTACTCCGGATGCAAAACACGCAGCTGGTATCGCGGCACTTCAAGCACTTGCAGGTGATGATACAAATGATGGTGTAAAGATCACTGTAAATAAACTAGGTCAATTTCAACTAGAAAATCCATCAAACGAAGTAGCAGATCATGCACTTTATATGACAACAACTGGTCTTACAAAGCCAGCTCAAGGTACAAATAATTCAGCAGTAAATGAAAATGTGAGACTTACAACTATTATGAAAGCACTTGATGGCGCACTAAGCCCGGGCCAAGCTCTAAGAGCAAGTGGAAAGATGATGATGTCAAGCCACGGCTCAACGGCAGAAATTTTTGACTCACTTGGCTCAAAACACACAGTTAGTATCAAATGGACAAAGACAGGTACTACAACAGATGGCGGAACTGAGTGGAGCATGGTTATACAAGTACCAGAGCCAGCTAAGATAAACTACACAGGTGAAGGTCCAGATAACGTTATAACTGGAACAGCTAGATTTAACGCAAATGGCTCACTTGCAAGTTTCCATCCAGCAACGATAACATTTTCAGCTAACAACGGCTCACAAAGTGGCCAAAACATTAGTCTAAATTTTGGTCTTGGAACTGATTTTAACGGCTTAACAAGCTTTGATAAAGACTCATCAACTGAGTCAATCTCACAAGATGGCTACACAGGCGGCACATTAAACGGCATAAAAATAGATGAGACCGGAACGATAATAGGCTCATTTTCAAATGGTCAAAGCTTTGGCCTGGCTAAAGTAGCACTTGCTACCTTTACAAACAACGAAGGTCTTCAAAGCGAGGGCGGAAATGTCTTTTCACAAACTGCAAACTCAGGCGAAGCAGTCATCGGTGCAGCTGGCACAGGCGATAAGGGAACGATCGCAGCTTCAAAACTTGAAGCTAGTAACGTCGATCTAAGCCGTGCGCTAACAGATCTTATTGTTATCCAAAGAGGTTTCCAAGCAAACTCAAAAACGATCACAACAAGTGATGAGATGCTAAATACACTTCTTCAATTAAAACAATAACAACTAAGACTTTTACAAAAGGGAGCATTTGCCTCCCTTTGAAATTTATGCTTTAAATTTACAAATAAAATCAGCCTTATTTTTGTAAAATGCTAAAAAATTTTACAAAAGAGAAAAAATGCAAGTAACACTACTAAATCACACTCCACTAAATATCTGCTCTCACGCAATCCGAACATGCTGGCAAAGCTTTGAAAAAGGCGACAACGGTGGCGAAAAAGATATTGAGCTAATAGATAGAGTAGGCAATAAATTCAAACACGCATCAACACTAGAGCATCTTTACTACAACTTCTACATCCAAGGCATCTCTCGCGCACTACTTCAAGAGCTAGCTCGTCACCGCTTGGCAAGTCTAAGCGTCAAATCAACCCGCTACACGCTAAAAGAGCTAAAAAAAGAGGAAAAATTTGAAGTAGGGCAGTTTGAGCGTGCAGCTAAATTTATCGTACTAACAAATGACGAGCTAGTCGATAATGCAAGCATAAAAGCGCTTGAAAATTTACGTGAAATTTTAGCCTCAACTACAAAAAGCCTTGATATCGTTAAATACTGCCTGCCAGAGTGCTATAAAACTGAGCTTACATGGAGCATAAATGCTAGAAGCTTGCAAAATTTCATCTCTCTAAGAAGCTCAAAATCAGCTCTTTGGGAGATAAGAAATTTAGCAAATGCCATCTACGATGTCTTACCTGAAGAACATAAATTTATCTTTGAAAAATGCTTGCCAGAGGATGAGCAAAACTAGCATTTACGTTAGTGCGATTTGTGGTTTAGAAGTGATGAAACGAGCGCTAAATTTACTTTTGTAAAACGTAAAGAAGCTCGTCTACGTGGATGTTTCTGGCTTTTAAATTTCTACTGCCGCGGTAGGCGTTATACTTTTGGCGAAGTAGATGAACTTTGCCCATTTTATTTAGATTTTGATCAAATTCCTCTTGATTTATAAAGCCCTCTGAGTTAAACGAGACGAGGACAAATTTTGCCTTTAAATCTGATATGAGCTCAAAAAAAGCCTCGCTTGCTGATGATTTTTTATTAAAGACTGATCTGTTCCAGTCCTTTGTTATGCCTGAAACTTTTGAAATTTTACTTGGTTCAGTGTTGCTTGCGATGAGATTTAGCATGAAATAGTTTGAGCCGTATGGGTGCTGATTATAAGGCGGATCAAGATAGACTAGATCAAGCCCATCAAGCTCTTTTGCTAGTAAATTTGCGTCCTTTTGATAGACCTCAAATGGCACGCTAAAATTTGAGAAAATTGGCTTAGTCAAATTTATATCAGAAGTAATCCTTGAGATGGCGTTTTGCCCTTGTCCTCCAAACTGACCAATACCATCTTTATTTTTATGAAAACCTTTAAAAATTCCACTCGTATTTGCATGCACGCTTGCATTATAAAGTAGTGGAGCTATGAAAAATTTTCTCATCTCCTCTGGCATTAGCTCATCTATGAGCCTTCTAGCAGTGTCAATGAATATGGCATTTTTTCTAGTATAAAAAACTCTCTCGCCCTCGGTAATATTTTTATCATCTTGTGGGGCATAAATTCTTGTTATAAAGCCCTCAGAAAGGTTATCTTCTATCTCTTTTTCAAGCTTTTTTTGCCAGAAATTTATCTCATCTATTAGCTCATTTGTGGCGTTTTGCAAATAGCATGAGTTTGTGATGAAGCTGTAAAGTTCCAAGTCATTTGCGACTAGGAATTCGCTATTTTGCTTTAAAAACCTAGCCACCACGCCACTTCCACTAAAGAGATCACAGCAGCTAAGCTTTTCTTTTTTAAGTTCGTCTTTTGCGTATTTTACGCCTAGATCTATAAAGCCTAAAAGCGAGCGTTTGTTACCAAGATAGGTTAAAATTTGCTCTTTTAGATAGGCTTGATTTTCTTGTTTAGCTGGCTTCAAATCAGTGCTTTTTTAGTCCCATAGCATCAACGTCAAGCTTGATCTCATCGTTATTTATGATGACTAAGCCAAGATCAAGAATTTTCTTTGCTATGGCGTGTGCTTCATCAAGTGAGTGCATCTTGTAAGTACCGCATTGAAATTTATTTAGCTCTGGGATTTTATCTTGATCTTTGACTTCTAAAATATCTTTCATAGAGGTTAACCATGCCTTTTTTACAGCTTCTTCGCTAGGTGTGCCGATCACACTCATATAAAAGCCAGTTCTACAGCCCATCGGCGAGATGTCGATGATCTCTACGCCGTTGCCGTTTAGATGGTTTCTCATAAAGCCAGCAAAAAGGTGCTCTAAAGTGTGAGTGCCCTTTTCTGGCAAAATTTCTTCATTTGGCTTGCAAAATCTCAAGTCAAAAACACTGATATCATCACCCTTTGGCGTTTTCATACTTTTTGCTAGTCTTACTCCTGGGGCTTGCATTTTTACGTGATCTACACAAAAACTATCAAGTAATGGCATATCTTCTCCTTTAAATTTTTGGTAATTCTATCGTAAAAAATGTTTAAAAATTTAAAGGCTCATGAAAAATTTTACATAAGCCTTGTAATATCTGAATGTTTGTGAGTATTAAAATAACAAAACTTTTACTTACTATTATAAATTTCTCATATATTCCGTACTATAAATACCTTGAATACGTCTTTCCATGTCACCATACCAACTTTTTGGAAGAGTAGTAAGAGAGTTAAATTTCTCTAGTAAATTTAAATTTTCATTTGGTGTAAAAAAGAGCCTATTTATCTCTAAAATGCTCATATGAACTGGATCTTTTTCTATAACTTCTATCACATCGCCCACTTTGCACGATCCTGGAGTGATGACGCGGTAGTACCAGCCAGTAAGACCAGTTTCAAAGATGTGAGTAGCCATATTTTCATTACCCCATCTTTTCGAGAGCTTAAAGCAAGGCTTTCTAGGCTGCGATACTTGAAGGATTAGTGAGCCGATTTTATGTATATCACCTATACAGACACTACTCTCATCGAGTCCATCAATGCATAAATTCTCACCCATAGCTCCATAAGCCATATTTTTTAATCCTAAAAAACTCTCCCAATCGGCGTAATTTGCAAATGAATTTGCAAAAACTGCCTTTTCAGGGCCGCCATGGTGTTTTGTATCAGCGACACTATCACCCACAAAGCCAAGCTCATCTGCGAAAATTTCGCCATTTTGAGCTACTTTAAATATAGCTGAACTCCATGGTGTATTTAGCTTATTAGTAGCACTTTGCGAGCCGTAGTTTTTCACCTCACCAATTAGTAAAGCTTTTAATGTTGCCATCTTTTTCCTATCAAAATTTAGCTTATTCTTAAATTATTCGCATGAGTTAGCGCGATCGCGATTGCATCGGTAATATCAAGCGGTTTTATCTCTTTATTTATACCTAAAATTTTCTTCACCATAAACGCTACTTGCTCTTTGTCAGCTTTGGCCTTGCCAGTGACCGTCTTTTTCACCTGAAGCGGTGTATACTCGGCAAAATCGCCATGAAGCTGTAAAATTTTAAGGCTAAGTGCTCCGCGAAACTGAGCAAGCTTTAAAACCGTTTTTGGGTTGTAAGCAAAAAATATATCTTCGATCGCGACCTCGTCAAATTTATGGTTTTTAAAGATGAGATCAAGCCCCTCGCAAAGCTCGGTAATCTGATATTGAAGTGTGTTTGGTTTTATTTTTATGAGTCCTGCTTCAAGAAGAGTAGTTTTCAATTTATTTTTTTCAAGTATTGCATAACCACAATTCTTCGTACCTGGGTCAATTCCTAAAATTTTCATCACTATCTTTTCAATACTTTTTCACGACTTTTTCACGATGTGAAAAAGTTTGTCAGAGTTTAACAAAGGTTTTATTAAAATTAAGATAGTATCACTATAAAAATTCTCAAAATTTAAGGTATAAAAATTTGATAGCAGACGAAATTTTAGAAAATCTTTCAACACAAATTTCACCTGAAGAATACCAAAGTTATATCAAGCAATTAAAATTTAACGAAAAGGCTTCAGACGATCATATTATCGTATTTACTGCACCAAATGAATTGATGGCTAAATTTATAAATACAAGATATGCTGATAAAATCGCTCATCTATATGAAGTTAGAACAGGCATAAAACCAAATATAGAAATTTCATCTACTAAAAGTAGCAAGGTATCAAAACAAAATCAAATAAATGTTAAGCAGATAAAAACACAAAGTAGCATTTTAAATCCAAGCTACACATTTGAAAATTTTGTCTGTGGAGCTTCAAATCAATACGCATTTTTAAGTGCGAAAGCAGCCGCTGAAAAGCCTGGCGTACTTTATAATCCACTTTTTATATATGGTACGACGGGACTTGGCAAGACTCACTTACTTCAGTCAGTTGGAAATCACTGCCTAAATAAAGGAAAAACCGTTATTTGCGTAACTAGCGAACAGTTTATGATAGATTTTACCAGTCACATAAATAATCACTCAATGCCAAAATTTCGTGAGAAATATAGAAACTGCGATGTTTTACTAATAGACGACGTGCAGTTTCTTGGTAAAACTGATAAAATCCAAGAGGAATTTTTCAACACATATAATGAGCTTTTAGCAAAAAATGGTCAAATAGTTATGACTTCAGATCGACCTCCAAAGACACTAAAAGGCTTTGAGGATAGGATGATTTCAAGATTTGATAAGGCTTTTATGGCTGATATTACGCCACCTGAACTTGATACAAAAATAGCCATCATCATCAAAAAATGCGAGTTTGATAAAATCGATCTAAATAAAGAGGTCATAAACTACATAGCTACAAACATGGGAGATAATATCCGTGAGATCGAGGGAGCTATCATAAATTTAAACGTATTTAAAACTCTTATGAAAGAAGAGATCACACTTGATCTTGCAAAAAGTATATTAAAAGATCTGATCAAAGAAAAACGTGAAAATATAAATTTCGATACTATCGTTGAAATAGTTAGTAAAGAACTAAATATCAAACAAAGTGATATAAAAAGCAAATCAAGAGTTACAAATATCGTAGAAGCAAGACGAATCATCATATATCTTGCAAAGATGCTTACAACAAACTCAATGCCACAAATTGCAAACTATTTTGGTATGAAAGATCACAGTGCCGTTAGTCATAATATTAAAAAAATAAATGAACTAATACAAACTAATGAAATTTTTAGTCTAAAAGTTACTGAATTAAAAAACAAAATTTTGACAAAAGGATAAAATACAATATGAAATTTGTGAATAAATGTGAAAAAGAAAATATAATTTTTCACATTTCAAATAGCTGTATTTCGATGTTTAAAAGTACTTTTCACTTTTTAACATTACCTACTAAAACAAAAAAATTAAATTTAAAAATAGAAGGAAGTTTTTAATGAAAGTTTTAATAAACAAAAATATGCTTGAAAGCATAGTAACAAATACAAACCCATATCTTGAAAAAAGAGATCTTAGTGCTATAACTTCTCACATTTATATCTCAGCAAAAGATGGTGTTTTAAACATAAAAGCAACTGATCATGAGATAGGACTAGCATATAAACTAAGTAATGTAAAAATAGTCGATGAAGGTTACGCAACTGCAAATGGTAAAAAACTACTTGACATTATAAAAAGTCTAAAAGACGAAGAAGTGATGTTAGAGACTGTAAATAACTATCTTTATATAAAACAAAAAAACTCAAAATACAAACTTCCAATGTATAAATTTGAAGATTTTCCAGAATTTCCAACAATTGAGGGTAAATCAAAATTTGATGTCGATGCTGTTATGTTAGGAAGAAGTTTAAAGAAAATTTTACCAAGTATTGATAGTAATAACCCAAAATTTGAACTAAATGGTGCTTTCCTTGATATTAAACAAGACTTTATAAATATCGTTGGCACTGACACAAGAAGGCTTAGTGTATTTAAATTTCAAACACCAACTGAAAAAGAATTTTCACTTATAATCCCTAAAAAAGCTATAAATGAAATACAAAAACTATTTTTTGACAAGATAGAAATTTACTATGATGAAAACATCTTAATCGCGCAAAGCCAAAATTTTGAATTTTTCACAAAACTTATAAATGGTAAATTTCCAGATTACGAGCGTGTAATACCAAAAGAGGTCAGAAAAAGACTTCAATTAAGTAGAGATAAGATGATAGAGGGTATAAAGACTATCTCAATGCTAAGTGATACAATGAAAATATCTTTTGCGAAGGACAATATAACATTTGAAAGTGTTATAGAAGATAACTCTGAAGCAAAAACTACGATTGATTATCAAACTGGTTTAGAGCTTGGAGATGAATTTTTCATAGGTATAAAAAATAGATATCTACTTGACTTTTTAAGTAGCATCGAGGATGAAAATTTTGAGCTTGGATTTAATGAAAGCTCACTAGCATTTGTTGTAAATTCAAAAGAATTAACAACAGTAATAATGCCGATAAATTTATAAGATAAGGCAAGATTATGGAAAATAATTACGGCGCAGAAAATATCAAAGTACTAAAAGGGCTTGAGGCGGTTAGGAAGCGCCCAGGCATGTATATAGGTGATACTAACATAAGTGGTCTTCACCATATGATCTATGAAGTCGTTGATAACTCTATTGACGAAGCGATGGCAGGATACTGTGATACGATAGATGTTGAGCTTACACGTGAGGGCTCAGCGATCATTAGCGATAATGGCCGTGGTATCCCAGTAGATATGCACCCAACTGAGAAAATTTCAGCTGCGACTGTTGTTTTAACTGTTCTTCACGCTGGTGGTAAATTTGACAAGGATACTTATAAAGTCTCAGGCGGTCTTCATGGCGTTGGTGTATCTGTCGTAAATGCACTTTCTAAAAAGCTAGTCGTAAATATCAAACGTGATGGAAAACTTCACAGACAAGAATTTGCAAAAGGTATTCCTCAAAGCGATCTTGAAGTTATAAAAACTACAAACCGCACAGGTACGCAAGTTGAGTTTTGGCCAGATGATAGCATATTTGAAGTGACTGAATTTGACGATGAAATTTTAGTAAAAAGATTTCGCGAGCTAGCCTATCTAAACCCAAAGATAACTATAAATTTTAAAGATCAAAGAAATGGCAGAAGCGAGAGCTTTCATTTTGAGGGTGGACTTGAGAGCTTTGTAACTGATATGAATAAGGCAAATGCTGTCAGTAAAGCAGTATCATTTAGCGGTGGTGAAGATGACGTGCTTGTTGATTTTGCACTACTTTACAATGACACTTACAGTGAAAATTTACTAAGTTTTGTAAATAACATCAAAACTCCAGACGGCGGTACTCACGAGGCTGGCTTTAGAGCGGGTCTTACAAGAGTTATCACAAACTACGTTCAAGCAAATGCTGCTGCACGTGAAAAAGATACAAAGATAACTGGCGAAGATATCCGTGAGGGACTTATCGCAGTTGTTAGTGTAAAAGTGCCAGAGCCGCAGTTTGAGGGACAAACAAAGGGGAAACTAGGCTCTAGCTATGTAAAACCTATCGTTCAAAAGATGGTTTTTGACGTTCTTACAAAGTATTTTGAAGAAAACCCTATCGAAGCAAGAGCGATAATGGAAAAAGCTCTAATGGCAGCTCGTGGTAGAGAAGCTGCTAAAAAAGCTAGAGATCTAACTCGCAAAAAAGAGAGCATGAGTGTAGGCACACTCCCTGGCAAACTAGCTGACTGCCAGAGCAAAGACCCAGTCATCAGCGAGCTATACCTAGTGGAAGGCGACTCTGCGGGCGGTTCTGCAAAGCAGGGACGTGATAGAGTTTTCCAAGCGATATTGCCGCTTAAGGGTAAAATTCTAAACGTTGAAAAGGCAAGACTAGATAAAATTTTAAAGTCCGACGAGATAAAAAATATGATAACAGCTCTAGGCTGCGGTATCGGAGATGAATTTGACGCTGAGAAGCTTAGATATCATAAGATCATTATCATGACCGATGCCGACGTCGATGGTAGCCACATCCAGACGCTTCTTTTAACTTTCTTCTTTAGATTTTTAAATAAAGTTGTTGAAAACGGCCACATCTACCTAGCTCAGCCGCCACTTTACCGCTATAAAAAAGGTAAGAAAGAAATTTATCTAAAAGATGAAAAGGCATTAAATGAATTTCTTATCGAAACTGGTATCGAGGGCGTTGATATAGAGGGCATTGGAAGTGCTGATTTGATTGATTTTTTAAAGATCGTTGCAGCTTATAGAAACGTCTTAAAAGAGCTTGAAAAACGCTTTAACGTCCTTTCAGCGATCCGCTATATGATAGAAAATCCAGACATCGTTTCAAAAAGCTACAATGAAATTTTTGAAATTTTAAAGGATTTCTTAAAAGCTGAGGGTCACAACATCTTAAACCACTACGTTAGCGATGATGAGGTTAGAATTTATGTGCAAACTGAAAGCGGCCTAGAAGAGCTTGTAGTAAATGAAAATTTATTCACAAACCCACTTTATGAAGAGGCACTTTATATCAGCCAAAAAATAAAAGAGCGTGGCCTAGACTTGCATAGTGACGTTATAGATGTGCTTGATGAAGTAGAGAAGAATGCGAAAAAAGGTGCATATATCCAGCGCTACAAAGGTCTTGGTGAGATGAACCCTGAGCAGCTTTGGGAGACTACGATGAACCCTGAGAACAGAAGACTTTTAAAGATCGATATAAACGACGCTATAAGCGCTTCTGATACGTTTAATCTCTTTATGGGCGATGAGGTCGAGCCAAGAAGAAACTACATCCAAGACCACGCAAAAGACGTTAAACACTTGGATATTTAAAAGAAAAAGGATAAAAAATGAGCGAAGAGATGAAATATGGCGAGAAAATTTTAAAAGAATTTGACGTAGAGAGTGACCTTGAGGTCTGGGAAAATAAGCAAACAAGGGACTATGTCATAAAGATCACTCTGCCTGAATTTTGCTGCCTTTGCCCTCGCTCTGGTTATCCTGACTTTGCGACGATCTATCTTGAGTACATACCAAATAAGCTAGTTGTTGAGCTAAAAGCGATAAAGCTTTATATAAATAGCTTTATGAACCGCAACATCAGCCACGAAGATAGTATAAATGAAATTTACTCTGTTTTAGAGAAAAAACTTGAGCCAAAATTTATGAAGATAGTTGGTGACTTTAACCCACGTGGAAATGTTCATACAGTTATTGAGATCAGCTCTGATCTAGTCGTAAAAAAGCCAGCTGAGGAGAAAGAATTTACTCCAAGAAGTAGGGAGAGAAGTTTTAGTGATAAGCCACGTGAGAGACGAAGTACAAGTGATCGTGGCAGCAGCAGGGGCAGCAGAGATGATAAATTTAAAAAAGATGACAAACCAAGAAGAAGCTCAAATAAAGAGGGATTTAGAAAGATAAGCTATGCCGATGATAAGAAGCCAAAAGTAGTCAAAAAGGATAAATAATGATAAGTGCTAAGCTTATAGAACATATCTTTAAAGCAGCATCTATATCACGTTGGAACGACTATCCAAAGATGGCAAATTTAGTCGAGCTTGATAAGCAGGCTCATAAATTTATCATCGCTTATTTCATAGCAAAACAAGAGCAAGACGCCGATATGAACTATATCATTGAGGCTGGAATTTTTGAGTTTTTAAGTAGGGTTGTAGTCACTGACATACGACCAGATGTATTTCATCACATACAAAAGACAAAAAAAGAGCAGATAAATAGCTGGGTCTTAAGCAACCTAGAGGGACTGATCTCAGAAATCGAAGATGGCAAATTTTTAGAGAGATTTAAAAACCACTTTAAAAATGATAAAAAGCATGAAAAAGAACGCCTCATCCTAAAAGCAGCTAGCTATCTTGCCACGAGGTGGGAATTTTCTATTGTCTATCAAACGAGCCAGTTTTTAAGCGATATCGACGAGCTTAAGGCGAAGGTTGAGGAGGAGATGGAGGATTATTACGAATTAATAGGCGTTAGAAAGATCGCTATGAACCAAAAATTAGCCCGCCTTGTTGATCTAAGCGGTAGGCTAAGGTTTCAAAAGCGCTGGGCACAAACGCCTCGCATTCCAGAAACTGCAGTCTTAGGGCATATGCTAGTAGTTGCGATACTTAGTTATTTTTACTCACTCAAAGCAAAAGCTTGCAAAAAGCGCCTAGAAAATAACTTCTTTTGTGCACTATTTCACGACCTACCAGAGAGTCTCACAAGGGACATCATAAGCCCTGTAAAGTACGGTGTAAAGGGGCTAAATGAGATCATCAGCGAGTATGAGATGAGGCTTATTGATGAGAGGATTTTGCCATTTGTACCGGAAAAGATCAAAGATGAGTTTAGCTACATCCTTGGCATTAGAAAAGATGGCGAGAAATTTATAAAAGATGAGTTTGAAAATAGGACTTATGAGCGCAAGATCATCTGCCACGAAGGGACGATGGAAAACGTAAATGAGGATAAATTTAACCCAATCGATGGCAAAGCGCTAAAATACTGTGACAAACTCTCAGCCTACATCGAAGCTGGAATTTCTATAAGCTACGGCGTCAAGTCAAAAGAGCTAACTGACGGCTTTAATAATATGTATAAATTTTTTAGCGAAAAACCTAAGATCGATGGAGTGGATTTTTTAGAAATTTGCGATGATTTTAATGAGCATTTTGGTTTAGAAAGACCCCCTCTCAGATAACTGCGGCACACACTTAATACAAGTGCTCTGCTGTGTTCCCACCCTGAAGCGGTGCTCATAAAAAGCATTGCACAGGTCTAAGAAGGAGCTTCGCAATCATACAGAAACTATACTTAAATTTAGTTTTATAGTTACATTTTTAAAAATTTAGCTTTAAAAGTATATAATCAGCCCAAATTTCATAAAAAGTAGAGTAATGTCTGGAAAGTTTAAACTTCGTTTTTTATCAGCTTTTAGAGATTTTTTTATCTATCATCACAAATCTTTAGAATTTCGTGCAAAAATTTTTGCCGCTATGATCTCTGCAAAATTTGACCCAGACGAAGATGATTTTTTTGTTTTAAATGACATTACAAATGAAATTTATGAAAATGACCAAACCAGAAAAGATTTTTTGATCCAAACTGTTAAAGAGTATGTAGCCAGAGTTAAAAGAAACGATAGGATCACACTTGATACACTACTTTTAAGCATTGATAAAGACCTAAAAGATCACAGAAGATACGCCAAAAAGATAGATTTTTCTCACCTTCGTCGCTTGATGAGTGGCTGTGAGGAAGAAATTTTAGTTCAGCAAAGAGTTTATGAGTTTTTAATAAACGAAGTTAAACTCTATTCTTAAAATTATCATTCATTTTAAATTTTTAATCATCAACTAGCATAAAAATTATTTCTTCATCTGAATAGCAGTCTGGATCATTTCATCACTTGTTGTGATACTTTTTGCACTAGCCTCATAAGCCTTTTGTGTGACTATAACCTCACTTAGCGCTTGACCAAGATCGACATTACTCATTTCAAGTTTATTTGCAAGAATTTGTGAGCCATAAATAGTCTCACCAGCTTTATTTTTATAAAAAAATGCTTCACCTGAATTTGGAGTTGCTTCATAGAGATTATCACCAACTTTTGATACGCCTTGGTCGTTTTGGAAGTGATAAAGTGCAACTTTTGCTACGATAAGTGAACGAGAATTGTCAAAATTTGCCATAATATTTCCACGGTCATCGACGCTATATTTTGTGAGATTTCCTTCGGCGTAGCCATCTGCTTTTATGACAAAGTCTTTTTTTGAATTGGCCGAGCTTGTTATGCCATTATAGACGTTTGAATCTCCATCGCCAAGAAAATTTAAAGCCATGTTTCCAACACTTGTTAATGTATTTGTAATAAGCCTGCCGCTACCATCAAAAGTAAGTGTTCCCATAGCTGTATTTTGTACAACACCATTAGCATCAGTTATCGTAGCTGTAGCATTCCAAATGGTTTGATTGTCACCTTGAGGGATTTGTTTTGTAAAATTTATAGTTACTAAGCTCTTTGTACCATCACTGTTATATATCTCTGAGCTTAGTTTTTCTTTATTAGCTACTTCAACTAGTGATGTAACTTCGGCTTTTACATCTAAGCTAGCAAAATTCATAAATTTTAGGCTTTTATTGTTTATATGCCAGCTGCCATCACTCTCTAGCGTGGTTGAAAACTCACTAAATTTACCATCGCCGTCTTTTACTTTTACCACTACGCTATCGCCTGCTTTTGCACCAAAGTTCGTCTGACTTAGTGGGATTTGCCCATTTAGTGAGATAGTTTTGTTTGTATTATCAAGTGTATAATTAAAATTTGCCGCATCAATGGCTGTTGTTCGTTTATCTGTTATAAGGCTTGAGTCTAGGTTGCCTTTTAAATTTATATTTTTTGTCTGCTTGGCTGGCATATATAAAAAATGAGGTAAATTTATACCTTTTTGTGAGCCAGTATCGCCTAGTTTTAGATCCTCTTCTTTTGCAGTAAATGCTTGCGTGGTGCCTTTTGTTTGACCATATTTTCTAAGAGCATTAGCACTTGGAGTGACTGGAGTAAAACTTGTTAACGTACCAAGAAGCAAGTTGCCTTTATTATCTACTAAATTTCCAGCCCCATCTATATCGAAGCTACCTGTTCTTGTGTAGTAGTTTCTACCATTTTTATCAACGACACCAAAAAAGCCTTTACCACCTATGGCTAGGTCAAAGTTATTATCAGTATTTTGAAAACTACCATTTGTCATCTTTAAAGCTGTCGTTTGTTTTGTAGCTCCAAGACCTACTTGATTGTTAGTTGGACCACTTCCAGCAGAAGCCATATGTTGATTGATTAAATTTTTAAACTCAGGGATTGAAGCTTTAAAACCTACGTTGTTGATATTTGAAATATTATTTGCCCAAACATCCATGCCAAAGCTTTGTGTTTTAATGCCACTAATTCCGTTGTAAAAACCTCTCATCATGGCTTTTATCCTTCGTAAAATTCAGATATTTTATCCATTGGGACATATTCGCCTGCGATTTTTATCATAGCTTTGCCGTCTACAAATTTTACTGCCTCAACCGGATAGCTACCTACTTGAGTCTTGTATGAATTACCATCTTTTCCAGTGTAATTAACAGAGACTGTATATGCACCATTTGGTAATTGTTTTCCAGAATCATCTTTGCCATCCCAAGATATTCTGCGGACTCCTGATTTTAGATCTTTTATATCGATTGAACGAACGACCTCTCCATTTGCATTTTTAATTTCAAGCTTACCATTTGCAAGATCTGATTTAAAATAAAGTGCAAAATTTACAGTTTTTTGCTCATCTGTTAGTAAAACTGAGTTTGAACCAGTTGAGACCATTTTTCCAAGGGCTGAGATAGCGTAGGCATTTGCATTTGATTTTAATTGATTTACAAGCTCTTTCATAGCTGAGTTTGTATTTTGTTGCATCTCTAGTGAAGCTAGTTGGCTAGTTTGCGTAAGCATTTTTTCAGTATCCATAGGGCTTGTTGGATCTTGATACTGAAGCTCTGTTAAAAGTAGCTTCATAAATGCATCTTTATCTAGCTGCGCATTTGGGTTAGTTCCTGTGCCAGCTGCTGCATCTTGCTTTGCTTTTGCCTTTTTCTCGGCGTTTTTTTGTTGAGTTGTTTGTGTAGTTATATCTGAAACTGAAGCCATAATCTCTCCTAAATATATCTTGGTATTACTAGCTCAAGCAAGCTTTGTTCCGCTTGAGTGTTTTCGCTCTCATCGCTTTGATTTGAGCTATATTTATTCTTTGCTTGTTCTTTTTTATCTTGTCTTTGATTTTGATCTGAGAAATTCATCTCAAGCTCGGTAAATCCCATATTCACAAGACTATTTTTAAACTCGGCTTGATTTTGTAAAAAGAGATTCATCGTAGCCGTGGTTGAGTTAAAATTTACATGTAAGTTGTTGCCTCGATTTACCATCGTGATCTCGACCTCGCCTAAATTTAGAGGATTAAGCGTTATGTTAAAACGAGTGATCGGAGCTTTGTAGTTTTGCACCTGCTCTTTTAGCGTAGAAGAGAAGTTGCTAAGCGTCTCTTTTATCTCAGCCTTTGTCTGAAGCTGGTGTTTAGCGCTATTTGCGATGTCTTTTACCATCTGATTTAGTTCTGATTTATTATCACTGCTAAAAGTCTCTTCGATTGGCTCACTTTTGGTCATCTGCTCTCTTTCAGGGAATAGTAGCGACTCAAGAGTTGGAGCTTTTTGTGCTTTTTGCTCGTGTAAATTTACCTTCGCTTTTGGCTCTTTTGGCTGCTCCTCTGGTTCAACATCCACAAGCTCATCATCAAGCTTTACTTCACTATCTAGCTTTTTAGGCTCTTCTTTTACTAAATTTTTAACTTCATTAGTTGGATTTATCACAACCTCTTTTAGCAATGTATCAAGCTTTACGACCTCTTTTGATTCATTTTTTATGATAGTTTGCTCGACCTCGTTTTTTAGCTCTTTTAGGTAAAAAGGCTTCTCCTCGGTTTTTATCGGCGTGAAAAATTCTTTCTTGCCCAAATTTTTAAACATCTCATTTAGTTTTGGCACATCCTCATTTGAAATTTCTATATTTTCAAGGCCAAGGTCAAATTTCTTAGCAAGATTGATAAGGTCACTAACGCTCTTAACATTACTAAGCTCTTCGACGTTTTCAGACACACTTAAGAAATTCGCTATTTTGTCGCTAAAATTTGGAAATTTGCTTACTTTTTCATTGCCATTTAGAATTTCTAAAACTTGCAAAAGCTGCATGAAATTTGCATTTTCATAGAGCTCGTTTTTTGTATTTTCGTCTAAATTTTCTTCAAGTGCAGTTGAAATTTTTGCCGCACTTTCGCTTTGTGCTTTTTGCAGTGTCTCTTTTTGAGTGGTAACCGTTTTTACTATCTCTTTGACATCTTTTTCAGTGATTTTTTGGCCGCTATTTGCCTTGCTCGCAGCCGCATCCAAAACCATCGACAAAAACTCGCCGTTGTTTTGAGACTTCTTCGCAGCCGCAGGCTTTTTAGTAGCCGCAGGAGCTAACAAATCTACGTTGTTTTTCGCTGTATAAGCTTGCATTTAAACCTTTCAAATTTTTAAACTTAATGCCAAACATGCAAAATCTATTCCAAAAATTAATTTCTTGATATCAGCTTAAAATTTATAAAAATTTGGCTATAATCTGCCCCTATTTTAAAACTGACAAACAAAAAATAGCAAACTAATAAACGGAGAAAAATTTGGAAAAGATACGAAATATAGCCGTTATCGCACACGTCGACCACGGTAAAACAACAATGGTTGATGAGCTTTTGAAACAGTCAGGAACATTTAACGAACATCAAAGCGTTGGCGAACGTGTCATGGATAGCAACGACATCGAAAGAGAACGTGGCATCACGATCCTTTCTAAAAATACTGCTATTCGTTACAAAGATACAAAGATCAACATCATCGACACCCCAGGCCACGCCGACTTTGGTGGTGAGGTTGAGCGCGTTCTTAAGATGGTTGATGGCGTTTTGTTGCTTGTCGATGCACAAGAAGGCGTTATGCCACAGACTAAATTCGTCGTCAAAAAGGCACTCTCACTAGGACTTCGCCCAATCGTTGTCGTAAATAAGATCGATAAGCCAGCAGGCGATCCAGACCGCGTTATAAATGAAATTTTTGACCTTTTTGTCGCACTTGATGCAAATGACGAGCAGCTAGAATTTCCAGTAGTTTATGCTGCTGCTAAAAATGGCTACGCAAAGCTAAAACTAAGCGATGAAAACAAAGATATGCAGCCACTTTTTGAGACTATCCTAGCTCACGTACCAGCTCCAAGTGGTAGCGACGAGAACCCACTTCAGCTTCAAGTTTTCACGCTTGATTATGACAACTATGTCGGCAAGATCGGCATTGCAAGGATTTTTAACGGCAAGATAGCTAAAAACCAAAATGTCATGCTCGCAAAGGCTGATGGCACAAAGACAACTGGTAGAATTTCAAAACTCATCGGCTTTATGGGACTTGATAGGATCGATATAAACGAGGCTGGCACTGGCGACATCGTAGCGATCGCTGGCTTTGACGCGCTTGACGTTGGCGATAGTGTCGTTGATCCAAACAACCCTCATCCGCTTGATCCTCTTCATATCGAAGAGCCAACACTTAGCGTTGTATTTTCTGTAAATGATGGCCCATTAGCAGGTACTGAGGGCAAACACGTTACATCAAATAAGATCGATGAGCGCCTTGCAAACGAGATGAAGACAAATATCGCGATGAAATACGAAAATATCGGCGAGGGCAAATTTAAAGTAAGTGGCCGTGGTGAGCTTCAGATCACCATTTTGGCTGAAAATATGCGCCGCGAGGGCTATGAGTTTTTACTTGGCAGACCTGAGGTCATCGTAAAAGAGATAAACGGTGTAAAATGCGAACCATACGAGCTTTTGGTTATCGATGCACCTGATGATACGACAGGCACAGTCATAGAAAAACTTGGCAAAAGAAAAGCGGAAATGGTCTCTATGAACCCAACAGGTGATGGCCAAACAAGGATCGAATTTGAGATACCAGCGCGCGGCCTTATCGGCTTTAGAAGCCAGTTTTTAACTGACACAAAGGGCGAGGGCGTTATGAACCACAGCTTTTTGGAGTTTAGACCACTTAGTGGAACAGTGGAGCATAGAACAAACGGCGCACTAGTTTCTATGGAAAACGGCGTAACGCTTGCCTATTCGCTATTTAACTTGCAAGATCGTGGCGTGCTATTTCTTGATCCACAAGCAAAAGTCTATGTGGGTATGATCATCGGTGAGCATAGCCGTCCAAACGACCTTGACGTAAATCCTATCAAGGGTAAAAACCTAACAAACGTGCGTGCTAGCGGTAGCGACGATGCGATCAAGCTTGTGCCACCTAGAAAGCTAAGCCTTGAGCGCGCGCTAGAGTGGATAGAAGATGACGAGTTAGTCGAGGTTACAC
This sequence comes from Campylobacter concisus, assembly GCF_902460845.1. NCBI lineage: Bacteria > Pseudomonadati > Campylobacterota > Epsilonproteobacteria > Campylobacterales > Campylobacteraceae > Campylobacter > Campylobacter concisus. The sequence continues at coordinate 269,834 of NZ_CABPVS010000001.1, forward strand.
CTATAAATATCCGCGTTCGCAAGCGCTATTTAGACCCAACAGAGCGCAAAAGAAAAGCAAAACTCTAATCAAAATTTGTCATCTAGCCCCTTTGTAAAGGGGCTAATAATTAAACTCTAAAAACAGCAAATAAATTTATATAAATTTCTCATACTTTTTTTGCATTATTTATTTAAGTTGGCTTTGTTCAAGACGAAATAGAGCCATTCTCTCTCATTTAAAATTTATCAATCTTAAAACTATTTATGCTTTAAAATACCATACTCACTTTTCTATTTTTGCTTTTAATGTAATCAATACAAAAATGTTTAGTTTATGCTAGAATCGGTGAAAATTTAAAGGAAACCGATGAAAAAACTAAAATTTATCTTTGCTTTTGCCGCGGCGTTTGTTTTTAGCGGTTGCTACGAGACGATGCTGCTTACGCGCGTACCGATCTCGGCGCTTGCTTCGGATAAAGGCGCGGACGTGAAATCCACGATCGTGCTAACGGGTATAACGCCGCAGACGCACGAAACGAAGACGGTAACGGACAACGTGCGGGTTTTTGTCCCCGACGCTAAATTTAAGGATTTTCCGACGGGAGAAACCGCCTACGAGATGAGCGTGAGCGCCGGTAAGGGCGAAAAAGGCGGCAAAAACTCGGATAAGCGCGCCGTGCGGATATATCTAAGCCCAGACGGCGACGTCTACGGCAAGCTTAGCAAAAATATGCTCGAGCAGTACGCGGGCGCGGCAAAACAGGGCGAAGCGCCGACGCTAAAAGCGGCGATCAAATTTGAAAACGACACGAAGGACGTCTATGAGCTGGTCGTGGGCAACGACTTTAAGGCTAGCGATGAGGCGCAAACGGGCGGCGTTTATACCTTGATGCCTGGGCAGGTTACGGGGGCTATCTGGGCGGATAGCGCGGCGGTACGTGACGCGGTCGCGGGCAAAGCGGTTAAAATCGGCACTCTAAAAAAGACGGCGAAATGAAAAACGTAAAAATAGGCTTCATTGGCGGCGGAAATATGGGCGGCGCGATGATAGAGGCGCTTTGGCGCGCGCAATCTGACGAAGCGGACGCGGGGCGAAGCTCGGCCGAGGGCGAGCGAAAATCCAGCGGCGGCAGCGAGACGCAAAGGGCGGAAAATTTAGTGCAAACTGGCAAAAACGTAAGCCAGCGCGAATGCGAAAAAAAGACGAAATTTGAAATCCTAGCCTATGCTAGAAGCAAAAACGAGGCTTTGCGGCAGAGATTCGGCGTAAAAATAGCCGCGAGCGAAACGGATCTAGCGCGCGAAGCGGACGCGGTCGTGCTGGCTACTAAGCCCGCTAGCTACGAGGCTATCTTGCGCCTGATCGCGCCCGATCTTGCGGGCAAAATTTTGCTTCTTTTGGCGCCGGGTTTTGACATAAAACGCGCTAGGCAAATCGTAGGCGAGGGCGTTTATATCGCTCGTGCGATGCCAAATATCGCCGCTTGCATTGGCGCATCGGCCATGGCTCTTTGCTTTGACGCTGGATTTAGCGAGGCTAAGAAAGAGACCGTGCGCGAGATAATCGCTAAAATCGGTAAAATTTACGAGATAGACGAGGCTGGGTTTGCCGCATTTACGGGCATCGCGGGAAGCCTGCCCGCGTATGTTTGCGCCTTTATCGAGGCTGCGGCCGATGCGGGCGTGCGGGGCGGACTGCCTAGGCGGCTTTGCTACGACGCCGTCTGTGCGGCCGTGGAAGGGACGGCGCGCCTGATCCAAAGCGGCAAGCACCCGGCCGCGCTAAAAGACGAGGTCTGCTCGCCGGCGGGAACCACGATTGAGGGACTTGCCGCGCTTGAAAAAGGCGGATTTCGCGGCGCTTTGATGCAGGCCGTCGCCGCTTGCATCGCCAAAGCGCGGGGTTAGGCAAATTTTTAAGGATAAAAATGAAAAATTTATTATTTGCGCTATTTGCGGCGTTAAATTTATTCGCTAGCGAGCCTGGCCTTTCGCCATTGCTAGCCGCAGATACGCTAGAAAAGCTCAAAAAATGCAAAAACCCCGATCTAAACGCTACCAAAGAGTGCGTGCAAGCGGGCATAGTAGCGGCTAACTTAAAGCAAGACTACGGCGCGGCGGAGGGGCTATTTAGCCTAGCTTGCGCCAAAGGAGACGGCGAGGGCTGCTTTTATCTAGGCGAACTTTATAAAAATAATCTAGTAAAAGCCGCAGACAAGAGCGAGCGCGAGACTAAGATTAGCGCGTATTACAAGGCTAGCTGCGTCCTTTACGAGTATTTGCCGGGTTGCTTGGCGCTAGCAAATTTTATGCAAGAAGAGCTGAGCGACGAGGTGCAGTCGTTTGCGATAAACAATACCCTATGCAACAAAAAATACGCTCCCGGATGCTACAACGTGGGTTGGATGATAGAGCGAACGGGAGGCGATATTGGCGAGATGATGGAGTATTACGAGCGCTCGTGTAAGCTAGGCTACGTAGGCGGCTGCGCGAGAGCGGCGTGGCTGTATGAGGGAAATTTCAACGAAAACAGATACGAGCAAGTAAAAAAAGACGCGAAAAAGGCAAAGCAAATGCGAAAAAAGGCGTGCGAGCTAGGCGATAAGCAAAGCTGTTAAATTGACAATAAGGCGTTTTGACAAAAATTTTAAAACGATAAAACTCTAGAAAGTCTTAGCATAGCCAGCAATGTAGAGTAGTAACTTTTAGCATATTTTTGAATTCTGCAAGAAGTTTGCTAGTTTAAGTTTTTAAGTTTATAAAAACTTTGCCATACTTTTTATAGTAGCTAGTGAAGTAAAGTTAAATTTTTACTTCACTAGATCCATAATTAAAATTTTTACAGAGCTTGTAAGCTAGAAAAATTTTACTTATACCTTCAGCAATTAAGCCATCCAATAAAACTCATTGATAAATTTTCTGCCAAATCTTATTTTTAATAAAAATGAATATTAACTTTCTTAAATAAAGCTAAATACAACAATGTAATTTTAAGCCATTAGGTTATAAGATTTTTTTAAATTTTATTTTTAAGGATTGCAACATGAAAATGCTATTTTTAGCCCCTGTCTTAGCATGTAGTCTTGCTTTTAGTGCCGATGTCATCGCAAAAGATGCCAATATAACGCTAGATGGCAAGATGATAGGAAAGATCGAGGTTTTAACACCAGTTGAAGTCGTCGAAAAAGGTGATAAAACGAGTAAGATCAAGGTTAATGGCGTAGTTTCGGCAAACTATTTAGCCCAACTTCAAAGAAGTATAGAAGATCCTGAAGTTTTTGTAGCTTTTAATGACGAGAGCGAGGCAAATTTCAAAAAAGTAAAAGACCTTGAAGACGACTACGGCGAGGTTTGGTATCAAGTTGATGGCGTTTATGAAGTGCCAAATGACGCACTTGGTGGCAACCAAAAAGAGCTTTACGCAAAGGCAAAGAAAATTTACGAAGAGACCTGCTCGGCATGTCACAGGCTACATGAACCAAACAGCTTTACAGCGGCTCAGTGGCCAGCAAATTTAGCTGGAATGGTCGATGCAAAATTTGTAGCACTAGACGAAACTGACCTAAATTTAGTGCTCAAATACTTACAACACAATGCCAAAAAAGTAAAATAAATTTTCATAAGGGAGAAAATATGAAAAGACGAGATTTCATAAAATTTTCTGCGCTTGCAGCCACTGCGGCACAAGCAAGTAGGATTGAAGGCGTGACAAAAACCATTTTTGACCAAAACAAAACCTTTGGCGCAAATAGATTTGGGCTATTTTGGGCAAATACCAACTCAAATCAAATCGTCTCTGTTGATCCATTTGAGGGCGATAAATTCCCAAATACCATGAATAATAGCTTGCCAGACCTCATCCAAAACGAAAGCCGCGTGCTCTATCCATACGTAAGAAAGAGCTACTTAAAGGCAAAAGGCGCAGCAAAAAGTGAGCTTCGTGGCAAGGAAGAATTTGTGCGTGTTAGCTGGGATACAGCACTTGATTTAGCTGCAAAAGCCTTAAAAGAAAATTTTGACAAATATGGCCCTGAAAGCATCTACGGCGAATGCTACTGGTGGGGTGGTAGCGGTAAGATCAGCTGGGGCAGAACTGTTGGTCACAGGATGCTAAAAGTGCTTGGCGGATACGTCGAAGAGAGTGGCGACTACTCAACTGGAGCTGGCCTTGTCATCATGCCTCACGTCCTTGGAAATAGTGCGGTTTATGACGCTCCTACAAAATGGGAAGCTATGGTTAAAAATGCTAAGAACATCGTATTTTGGGGCACTGATCCGCTTGTAACTGGTCAAATTTCATGGCAGCCACCAACACACGATGGTTATCTTGGTATTAAAAAGATAAAAGATGCTGGCATTAAAACCTATAGTGTTTGCGTCTTTAAAAATGACACCACAAGATACCTTGACTCTGAAACTATCATCGTTCGTCCAAACACTGACGTAGCAATGATGCTTGGTATGTGCCACTATCTTTATGAAAACAATCTTTACGACGAGGAATTTATAAAAAAATACACAGTTGGTTTTAATAAATTTAAAGATTATTTGCTTGGTACGACCGACAAAGTAGTAAAAGATATAAACTGGGCTAGTAAAATTTGTGGTGTAAAAGCTGAAGAGATTGCAAAATTTGCTACTGTACTCGCAAAAGAGCCAAGCACTATCATCGCTGGTAGATCACTTCAAAGACAAGACCATGGCGAAATGAGCTTTTGGGGTATCGTAACTCTTAGTGCGATGCTTGGCCACATCGGCAAAGAAGGTCTTGGATTTGAGTTTAACCTCTACTACGGAAACGGCAGTACGGATAAGATAGCACCTGCTCTAAAAGGTATCAGCACTAGAATAAGCGAGAAATATGAAAACGTAGATGGTGCTCCGTGGAAGAAATTTAAAAACGTAACCATCCCATCTTCAAGATCAATCGAAGCCTTACAAAATCCTGGCAAAGAGATAGACTATGATGGCTCTAAGATCAAACTTCCACATATGAGAGTAGCTTATATGGCCTCTGGTTCGATGTTTACAAGACACCAGGATGTAAACAATGCAGTTAAAGCATGGCGTAAATTTGATACTGTTATCACAGCTGAGCCATTTTGGACAAGCACAGCTAAACTAAGCGACATCGTCTTACCAGTGGCGCTTGAGGTAGAAAGAAATGACATCAACCAAAGTGTCCCATCAAGCGAATACATCGTGGCATACAAACCAGTAGTTGAGCCAATGGGTGAAAGCAGAAGTGACTACTGGATCTGCTCACAAATTTGCAAACGCTGGGGTAGAGAAGAGGTCTTTACAGAGGGTAAAGATGAACTTGGCTGGGCAAAAGAATTTTACGCAGATGCGGTGGAACAAGCTAAAACACTAGATCTTAAAATGCCAAACTTTGATGAGTTTTGGAAAGAGGGCTATGTCAAATTTGACAAAGACAATGAAGAGACAAAATACTACACAAGACTTAGTGCATTTAGAGAAAATCCACACAAAAATCGCCTTGGCACGCCATCAGGCAAGATAGAGATCTACTCTCCAACTATTGCTAAATTTGGCTACAAAGACTTTGCTCCACACTTTGCTTGGATCGAGCCGTTTGAGTGGCTTGGTAGTGAAAAAGCTAAAAAATATCCATTTAGCATCACAACCCCACACTCAAGATACCGCTTGCACTCTCAGCTAAATAACTCAATAATCAGAAACTACGCTGAAGTGAGCGCAAGAGAGCCGATGCTAATAAACACAAATGACGCTAAGAAAAAAGGCATCGCAACTGGCGATGTAGTGAGAGTCTTTAACGACAGGGGCGAAATTTTAGTAGGAGCACTTGTCACTGACATCATCCCAGAGCGTGTCATCGCTATTTGCGAAGGTGCATGGTACGACCCTGAAGTGCTTGGCGAAAGAAGCCTTTGCAAGCACGGTTGCATCAATGTCCTAACACGTGATAAAGGTACATCTAGCATCGCTCAAAGCAACTGCGGACATACGATACTAGCGGATCTTGAAAAATATAAAGGCGAGATCAAACCAATAACTGCGTTTTCTAAACCAAAAATTTTACAATCTTTGTAGAATTTATATAAATTTAGCCCTCGTTTGGGGGCTAAATTATTTTTAGGTCATTTATATCTTCAAATTTGATCCTAGTTTTTACAACCATAAGAGTTTTATTTTTGAAATTTACATCGGAGATTAGCCCTCTAGCACTTGCATAGGTATAGCCGTCATAGTAGCTCACGTATACTTCATCAGCTGCTCTTAGCCTGCTTATCTTTTTTAAAATTTCATCCACCATGCTTTCATCAAGTTCAAGCTTTTCTCTTCTCTCACGCTCTTTTTGGCGGAGGGCTCGCTCTAAGGTTGATAGCGGATTAAACGAGCTAAAAATTTTTGCTCTATCTTTACTCGCCACTTTTGTGCCCTCCGATCTTTTTATTTCTATCTTGCCCAGTGGCTTCTGGTAGTAGATCGATAGCTCTTAAAACCGAGTTTTTACCAAATTTTTCTTTTATGATATTTAGGGATTTTAAAACCGCCTTTTCTTTAGTATCATCCTCAAAAAGACTAGAGTGAGCTAGGCTCTCTTTTACTACGTCGTTTACACTGATGCTAATTTGCCTAATCAGCCCAACATTTTTTATCTTATTTAAGAGCAACTCTTCGGCTGAACTCATCAGCATGCTCGAAACATTTGTTGGTGTCTTAAACCGAACGCTCGCACGTTGTAGCGGCTTGAGTTTGTCGGCAAATTTTATATTTATCGTTATTCCACTTGCCATTACTTCTTTGTTGATCAGCCTAAGTGCTAGTCTATCAGCCATTTCTTTTAGTACGACTACCGCCTCACAACGTTCATAGTCTCTTGGTAAAATTTCAGAGCTAAAATAGGATTTTGTGCTTGGTTTATATGTTTTTATGTCAGCTATTGTCGTTGGCTCTATGCCATTTGCGTGATCTATCGTTATATAGGCATCAACTCCAAAAAATTTCTCAAGCAAGCTTCGCGGAGCATTTGCTATATCTTTCATACAAAAAATTCCATGTTTTTCCAGCTTTAGTCTAGTTTGCTTACCTATACGCCAAAAGTCATCTAAAGGTTGATGCGTCCAAAGACGTTCTTTATAAAGCTGCTCGTCTAAAAATGCAATCCCATCATCACTGTGCTTAGCTAAGATATCAAGGGCGATTTTTGCAAGGTATAAATTTGTGCCCATGCCACAAGTGGCAGTCACGCCAGTAGTTTTTAAAATTTCATCCATTATCTTTTTGGCTATGGATTTTGCATCGGTATTATAAAATTTAACATAAGAAGTAAGATCGATAAAGGCCTCATCGATAGAATAGACATAGATATCATCTTTTGAGACATATTTTAGGTATATCTCATAAATTTTAGCCGCATAGTCGATGTAAAACTGCATTCTAGGCGGTGCGATGATAAATTTTATAGCCTTTGGTATTTCAAAAAGCCTGCATCTATTTTTCACACCTTTAGCTCTAAGGGCTGGACTAACGGCTAGGCAAACACTTCCGTTGCCACGACTATCGTCAGCCACGACCAGATCGGCTTTAAACGGATCAAGTCCTCGCTCCACGCACTCAACTGATGCGTAAAAGGACTTTAGATCAATGACGGCATAAAATTTTTGCACTTCGTTTTTCATGGAGTGATTATAGATGAAAATTAGTAAAAGTTCGTTTTTGAAAAATCGATCTTAAGGCTAAAATTTCTAATAAAAATTTTTTAGAAACAAAATAAGTAAAATGGATAAATTTTACTAGTGGAGCCAGAGCAAATGCAACGCACAACGAAGTTAATATAATTGGTTCTACTATCGAAAAAAGTAGACAATCAGGTGTTTATATTGATTTAACAGATAGAAGTGATGTAAATTCTAGCAAAGTAAAAATAAAAATGGCGAGTCTATACTTGGGGCTTTTGCTATACCAATAGATGTGACTTTTAAAATGAATGACTTTATGAGCGACTCAATGGGGGCTATTGAGCTTGATCTAAATGCACTAGAAGTTGCAAATTTGTTTGGCACATCTCATCTTGCTAAATATGCATTTGCTGATGACTTTGGTTATAAAAGCGACGTATATCAGCCAGCATACGAAAGCGATGAAAAAAACGTGATCAGTTTTGCAAATGTAAATGGATTTAAAGCAGACTATGATGAGAGCGGCATTGATCTAAAAGGTGTTGGCTTATCAGCTGGCGTAGCATTTAGTGCAAAAGAGAACATTTATGGAGCTTTTATTGAGAACTCATACGCTAAATTTGATAACAGCGATGAAGATGCCAAAATAGATGGCAGAGTTAGAAACTATGGACTTGGTATTTTTTCAAGGCTAAATTTGCCGCGTGATTTTTATATCGATCTCATGGCAAAAGCTGGTAGGAGTCAAACTAAGTTTGATGCGAAAGACATAGATTATAAAATCTCGATGCCATACTACAATGCTAGCTTTGGCGTCGGCAAAAAGATAAAATTTGATAGCTTTATACTTGATAGTGGGCTAAACTACGCACTCTCTTATGTCGGTAGCGATGAGGCAAATATCGGACAAAGCACATTAAAATTTAGCAGCGTTACATCAAGTAGAGATAAAATTTACTCAAAAATAGCCTATGATGCTGGTAAATTTAATCCTTATGGAAAAATTAGCGCTGAGTATAAATTTAACACCAAGTCAAAAATAGCGGTGATCCAAGAAGACGAGGAGATCAGCCTAACTCAAAAAGGTACAAGTTCAGAGGTTGAGGTCGGTCTAAGATATACGCCAACTTATGTGACACTCATAAATTTTGGCATAGCACAATCTTTTGGTAAAAAAGATCAAAGCAGCGCAAAACTTCAGTTTGCTTATAGATTCTAAAATTTAGTGGCTTTTAGGCCACTAAATTTTACTCGTTTTATAGATTTAGCCGTAAATTTTCTTTAAATTTTCAAGCTTTGTGCTAGCATTTAGTAGTAACATATCGGCGATAACTAGCCTTATCATCGCGGTTGTAACGACGCTTCCTCGTATGCCTATACAAGGATCATGTCTACCCCTTAGCTCAAAGTCTACCACTTCGCCAGCTAAATTTAGCGTCTTTTGCTCTTTAAATATCGAAGGTGTAGGCTTAAAATGGCTCTTTAGCACGATCTCGGCGCCACTGCTTATGCCCCCAAGTATGCCACCAGCGTTATTGCTCAAAAAGCCAAGTTCGTCCATCTCGTCGTTGTTTGCTGAGCCAAGCATAGAGCTTACATTCACGCCAGCACCGATCTCTACGGCTTTTACGCCGTTTATTCCCATCAAAGCCGCTGCTAAAGCGCTATCTAGCTTATCATAAAGTGGCTCGCCAAGACCAGCTGGTACGCCTTTAGCCACGCTTAAAACCACAGCTCCCACGCTATCGTGCTCGCTTCTAGCTTTATTTATCACTTCTTTCATCGCTTCTTCATTGCCAAGAGCATAAATTTGAGAATTTTTAGCAAAGTTAAAGTCTATTTTGTCGCTAAAAACTTTGCCTATACCAAGCACTCCACTTAAAATTTCTATATTAAACTCATTTAAAAGTAGCTGCGCAAAAGCCCCACCAGCTACTCTAACGGCCGTTTCTCTTGCGCTTGAGCGTCCGCCGCCTCTATGATCTCTAAAGCCATATTTTTTGAAATAAGTAAAATCCGCATGGCCTGGACGGAAAATTTCACGTAAATTGTCATAGTCATTTGACTTTTGATTGTTATTAAAAATGGCAAAGCCTATCGGCGCCCCAGTGCTTATACCATCAAAAAGACCACTAAAAATTTCTATCTTGTCAGCCTCGTCTCTTGCGGTTGTGAAATTGCTTTGTCCTGGGCGACGCTTGTCAAGCTCACTTTGGATAAAATCTGTATCGATCTTTAGCCCAGCTGGAAGTCCGTCTATCACGCCACCGATCGCCACTCCATGGCTCTCACCAAAGGTTGTTAAGGTTAGTTTTTTGCCAAATGTATTCAAAATTTTTCCTATTTTTTGATTTTTTCTAGTGCGATTTTTGCTGCAAGCTGTTGGGCTTGCTTTTTAGAGCTGCCAACGGCGCGTGAAATTTCTTTTCCATTTAGTAGCAAGGCTATCTCAAATTCTTTCTTGTGATCAGGACCTGACGTGCCGATGAGTTCGTATGTTGGTATGACACCAAGACTGGCCTGAGTGACCTCTTGAAGAGCGGTTTTGTAGTCCTTTTCAAGGTGTGCAAAGTCGATCTGTGGATAGCAAAGCTCAAGCAGGGCGATCGAAATTTCTCGCACTTTATCAAGTCCAGCCTCAAGGTAGATAGCACCCATCACAGCCTCAAATGCGTCGCTTAAAATGCTATCTTTCTCGCGCCCGCCATTATTCTCTTCGGCCGTGCTTAACCTTAAAAATTTACCCATTTTTAGATGCCTTGCCATATTTGCAAAGCTTTTTTCATTTACAAGCGCAGCTCTTAGCTTACTCATGTCGCCCTCTGCGATCTTGCTAAATTTCTTAAAAAGATACTCAGCCACAAGCAGATCCATTACCGCATCACCCAAAAACTCTAGCCTCTCGTTATTTAACGCCTGTTTGGTGCTCTTGTGCGTTAGTGCCTCTTCTAAAAGTTCAGTTTTTTTAAATTTATATCTAAGACTTTCTTCAAATTCTTCTAAAATTTTCATCTTTCATTCTCATCTTTTATTTTTAATGCCTCATCTCTTGCCATCTGGTCGCACTCCTCGTTTTCAGGGTGTCCAGCATGCCCCTTAACCCAGCTTGCCACGACTTTGTGAGGCTTTGAAATTTCTAAATACTCCTGCCAAAGCTCTACATTTTTTACATTTTTAAAATTTCTCTTTTGCCAGTTAGAAAGCCACTCATTTATGCTATTTACCACGTATGAGCTATCGGTAAATAGTCTCACTTCACAAGGCTCTTTTAGAGCTTTTAGTCCCATTATCGCAGCTTTTAACTCCATTTGGTTATTTGTCGTATATGCCTCGCCGCCGCTTGCTTTTTTCTGCGCTTCATTAAATCTCAATATATATGCCCAGCCTCCAGCTCCAGGGTTTCCAAGACACGAGCCATCACTAAAAAGTGTTACTATCTTCACTTGCTTTTTCTGTGATGTGGGATAAAATTTTGACACTTCCTAGCTCGTGACAGACCGGACAGCGGTAAAAATGCATAGGAAATGAGTTTTTGCAGCTTTTGCAAACATAGTTAAAGCTTAACCCAGCCGCGTCAAATTTAGCATCTTTTAGTTTTTTGATAACGTTTAGCTCAAAGCCATCAATTTCACATGGCTCATCTATATCACCCTTTGCATAAAAGAGTGATTTGTACTTTGAATCGCTTAAATTTATAGGCGTTTTTAGGTTGTAAAGCAGATCGATCACATCTTCAAAACGAGCAAAATCTTTTAAATTTTCTAAATTTTCATTGTGTCTTATGAAAAGGGCTAAGATCATGCGCTTTAAAAGCTCAAAATTTTGGCTAAGATGGGAGAGAATTTCTACCTTTTCATTAAAGCTTAAATTTCTATCATCAAGCGTGCTGATCGCCTTTATATAGGCCTTTTGATCTTTTACATTTACACCAAGCTCTTCAAGAGAATTTAGCGCATAAAGAGCTTCTTTGTAGTTTTTAAGTTTTTCATCTATCATCGTTAAAAAGCGAAGTGCAAGCACATTTCTTGGGCTTAGTTCAAGCACTTTTTCAAAGACTTCACTAGCTTTTTTTAAAAATCCAGCCTTAAAATAGACCTCTCCAAGCTCGTTTAGGATAAATTCTTTTTCATTTTTATCTCTAACTTTGCCAAGCGCTATGAGATAAACACTAATTGATTTTTCAAAATCACCATTTTTAGCAAAAGTTTGCCCTAGCATGCAAAGGCTTTGGGCGTCTATCTCTGGGCTTTGTAGCATCTGCTTATGCTCGCTACTTATGCCGTCTTTGCTATCAAATTTTCTTATAAATTTTTCAATGCGTTTTTTCTCATCTTTGCTTGAAAAGATACCCCAAGCATAGCTTAATGCGGCTATCATCAAAATAATGCTAAATAAAATAATAAGGCTAAATATCGGATCTCTGTGCCCAATGAAAAAAATATCCACGCTCATACTTTGTAATAAAATTTTACTTTAATTATAACAAAGCGGTTGTATAATTTTGCTTATGATAGATCCAAAATCCATAGAAAAACTCAAAAATCAAATCGATATCGTTGACATTATAGAGCACTATTTGCCAGTTAAAAAAATGGGTGCAAACTATAAATGCGTCTGCCCATTTCACGATGATAGAAATCCTAGTATGAGCATAAGTCAAAGCAAACAAATTTTTCACTGTTTTGCTTGCAAGGCCGGCGGAGATGCGATCAAATTTGTAATGGATTATGAGAAATTAACCTATCCAGAAGCTATCGAAAGAATAGCTAGCCTTGTAAATTTTAGTCTCGAATACACAAGCGACAAAGCCCCAACACAAAAAGAAAATAAGCACATTTTAGAAAAGGCGAATGCCTTTTATAGGAGCGAATTTTTCAAGCATGAAGCCGCTGTGAGATATATCTATTCTCGTGGTATAAATGACGCGATGATCGAGAAATTTGAGCTTGGCTGGGCTGGGGATAGTGCTAGTACTATTAGGCTTTTACAAAATGAAAATATCGAGCCAAAAGAGGCACTTGAAGTTGGAATCGTAAAGCAAAACGAGAAGGGAATTTATGCTAGTTTTATCGAGCGTATCACATTTCCCATATATGCTCACACGGCAAAATTAGTTGGCTTTGGCGGTAGAACGATCTCAGATCATCCTGCAAAATATGTAAATTCTCCACAAAGCATGGTTTTTGATAAGTCAAAGCTACTTTACGGCTATCATTTAGCTAGGCAAAGCATTTTTGAAAAAAAGCAGATCATCATCACAGAGGGATATCTAGATGTTATCATGCTGCACTTTGCTGGCTTTACAAACGCCGTTGCTGTGCTTGGGACTGCGCTTACGACTAATCACTTGCCACTTTTAAAAAGAGGAGAGATAAGCGTAGTACTTTGTTTTGATGGTGACTCGGCTGGTATAAATGCCGCTATAAAATCATCTCGTCTTTTAGTGCAAAACGAAATAGATGGAAGTGTTGTCATTATAAAAGATGGTGCAGACCCTGCGGATATGGTTTTTGCAGGTAGAAGCGACGAGCTAAAAGAGATGTTTGGCTCAGGGACTGAGCTTGGCGAGTTTTATATTGAGCAAGTTGTAAAAAAATATGATATTACGCGCCCAGTGCAAAAGCAAAAATGCTTAGAAGAGATAGTGGAATTTACAAATTCTCTAAAGCCAATAATCGCAAAAAGTTACGAATTATTGGTCTCAAATTTACTCAAAATAGAGCTAAATACTTTTAGTCTTCATGGGCAAAGATATATAAATAGACAAGATCAAAATTTTACAAATGCTGCAATAAATAAACAAATGGCTCAAAAAAAAGATAAAACTGATATTTTGGAATTTAGCGTTTTAAAGAGCATGCTTGCAAATAAAAATTACGAAACTATCGTTTTAAACGAGCTTGAGGAGAAATTTTTCTTGCATCATAAAGATTATTTTCAGGCTGTTTTATTGCCAAATATTCAAGATAACGCGGTACTTGTTAGAGAAATTTATGTTGATGAGAGCTCAAACGTAGCTTCTAGTGAAGAGAGCCTTAAAGAGGCCATTTTAAAGCTAAAACTAAAATACTACGAAAAGTTTCGCGAAGATACTAGAAAATCACAAAAACCAAATAAAATCGAAATAATGCAAAAAATTTCAGAGATTATTAAAGGCTTACACAACAAGCTACAAAAAAATTAGATTTCAAAATTTAACACTTATTCAGCTTTAAATCATAAAACTAAATGTAAAATGTTCAAAGTAATAAATGTTTTTAAGATTAGTTTTATTTTTAAGGATTTATTATGATAAATTTTAAAAGATTTGAGGCGAATTTTAATGCTATAAGCAGATTTGGAGCATTAAAAGGTGGAGGGCTAACAAGGCTTGCATTTAGTAAAGAAGACTTGGAAGCTAGAAATTTTCTTATAAATTTAATAGAAGAAAATGGCTTTAAACTTAAAATTGACAATGTTGGCAACATCTTTGCCATCTATGATGATGGCTGTGAGCCAGGCGAGAAGCCAGTTTGTGTGGGCTCTCACATAGATAGCGTGCCAAATGGTGGCTTTTATGATGGTACGCTTGGCGTTATGGCTGGACTTGAAGCATTAACCTCGATAAAAGAAGCTGGCATTAAGCTAAAGCGTCCGCTTTGGCTCATAAATTTTTGCTGTGAAGAATCAAGTCGTTTCAAGACAGCGACCATTGGCAGCAAGATAATAAGCGGCAAACTTGGTCTACAAAGGCTTCATGAGCTAAAAGACGAAGATGGCATTTCGCTTTTTGAAGCGATGAGTAAATTTGGACTTGAACCACAAAATTTAAATGATTCTCTTTTAAAAGAACACTCACTTCATTCATATTTAGAACTTCACATTGAACAAGGTCCAGTGCTTGAGCGAAGCGGCATAAGCGTTGGCGTAGTAAGTGGGATCGCCGCTCCTATAAGATTTGAAATTATTATTCATGGTAAGGCAGATCACAGCGGTGCGACTCCGATGAATATGCGAAATGACGCCCTGCTCGCTGCTTCACACATAATAATCGCTGCAAATAAATTTGCAAAAAGCAAAAAAACAGCTGTAGCAACCGTTGGTTACGCACATGCAAAACCAGGCGTTTTAAACGTCGTGCCAGGCGAGGCAAGGCTTGGAGTTGATCTAAGAGATATTGATAAGACAAGCTTAGAAGAGCTAAATTTAGAGCTTAGAAATTTTATAAAAGAGCTAAGTAGTGAGCTAAAATTTAGTTATGAGATAAGAGAACTAAGTAGTGACGAGCCAGTAAAACTAAGCGATCATGCTATAAATTTACTAAGCGAAGAGGCTGCTAAACTGGGCATAAAAACGCTTACTTTGCCAAGCGGAGCTGGACACGATGCGATGAATCTAACAAAACTTGCAAGTAGCGTTGGCATGCTTTTTATACCTTGCGTTGGTGGCATCAGTCACAATATAGCAGAAGCTATAAATTTTGATGATGCTTTCAAAGCTACACAAATTTTAACAAATGTACTAATTAAACTATCAAATGAATAAGGAGAAATCTATGGATAAGATAGCAAATTTGGCTCTTTCTTTAAAAGATGAGCTGATCAAGGATCGCAGGTATTTTCACTCGCATCCAGAGACTGGTTGGTTTACATTTTTTACAACCGCTGTGTTAGCAAAGAGGCTTAGTGATCTTGGTTATGAAATAAGCCTTGGTGACAAGGTTGTTAAAGCCGATGCAAGGCTTGGTCTTGGCTCAAAAGAGCAGTGCGAAAAAGCAATAGAAAGAGCCAAAAAGCTCCTAAGTCCTGAAGAGGCAAAATATCTTCCTTATATGAAAGATGGCCTAACTGGCTTAACAGCCTTCATCGACACAAAAAGGCCTGGTAAATTTACAGCATTTAGATTTGACATTGATAGTGTTGATGTGACAGAGAGCGACGAGCCTACTCATAGACCTTATAAAGAGGGTTTTGGTGCAGATATCGCTGGTATCACGCATGCTTGTGGGCATGATGGTCATATATCTATAGGCCTTGGTGTGGCAAAACTTATAGCTGAAAATTTAGATGATCTAAATGGTAAGTTTAAATTTATCTTCCAAACGGCAGAAGAGGGCACAAGAGGTGCTGTGGCTATGGAAGCTGCTGGTGTGCTTGATGGTGTAGAGTACCTACTGGGCGGTCATATCGGCTTTCAAGCAAAAACCAATAGAGGCATCATCTGCGGGACAAATAAGCTACTTGCAACTTCAAAATTTGACGTACATATCACTGGTCGTTCAGCTCATGCAGCAGGAGCACCTCAAGATGGCGCAAATGCCCTTTTGGCTGCATCTCAAATGGCGCTAAGCATGCATGGTATCACAAGACATGCAAAAGGCGTGACTAGGATAAACGTAGGCGTTTTAAAAGCAGGTGAAGGCAGAAATGTCATCGCACCAAATGGCTATATAGCTTGCGAAACAAGAGGTGAAGACACAAATTTAAATGATTTTATGTATGAAAAATGCATGGATATTGTTAAAGGTGTGAGCGAAATTTATGGCGTAGAGAGCAAAGTCGTAAAAACTGGCGGCACAAACGGAGCCGATAGCGACAAAGAAGTAACTGAAATTTTCTATGAAGCTGCAAAGCAAAGTCCTTTTATAGATGATGACAAGATCGTAAAAGAGCTTGATTTTGGTGCTTGTGAAGATTTTGCTCATTTTATGAGAGCTTTGCAAGATAGGGGCGCAAAGAGTGGTTATATGATGATCGGCACAAATTTAAAAGCAGGCCATCACAACTGCAAATTTGACTTTGATGAGGAGTGCTTGGTAGCTGGAGTTGATGTCTATCTAAGATCTGCTTACAAATTAAATGGAGTAAAAAAATGAAAAATGCTTTACTAATCAGTGCTTCAAGCTATCAAGATACTGGCTATTTAAGGCACTGCAAAAACTGGGTTAAGGAATTTTTAGGTGAATGCGGCAAGGAAGAAATTTTATTTATCCCTTACGCTGGAGTTAGGCGAACAAATGACGAGTATGAGCAAAAAGTAATTGATAGATTAAAAAATAGCAATATAAAATCAATCCATCACTACGAGGATAAAATTTCAGCTATCAAAAATGCTAGCAGTATCGCAGTTGGCGGCGGAAATACCTTTATGCTGCTTTACACTCTTTATAAGCTAAATTTGATTGAGCCTATAAAAGAAGCTGTGGCAAATGGTGCAAAATATTTTGGCTGGTCAGCTGGTGCAAATATCGCTGGCAAGACGATGATGACGACAAATGATATGCCTATCATCATGCCAAAGTCCTTTGATAGTCTAAATATCTTTCCTTATCAAATAAACCCGCACTTCATAAGTGGCAAGCTAGCAGGTCATAACGGCGAGAGCAGGGAGGAGAGACTGGAGGAATTTTTGATAGCTAATCCAAAAGAGACTATCTACGCTTTGCCTGAAGGCACGGCTTTACTCATAGAGGGTAGCGAGGCTGAGGTCATAGGACATAGTGAAATTTTAAAATTTGAGTATCAAAAAGAGATAGAAAAAATAGAAGTTGGAACTAAATTTAAAATCTAAGCAAGGAGAGAGGTATGGAAACATTTAAGCTAATTGCTGCCATTCTTGGCATCGCAGCTGTTGTGGCACTTCTTGTCTTAAAAAAAGAGACAAGAACGGTGCTAATAGGTGTTGGTTTGGTACTTTGTTTAATCGCACTAAAACCTATGGGGGCATTAAGTGCTTTTACTGACTATATGACTAAAGCAGGGCTTATAAAAGCGATTTGTGCTAGTATGGGTTTTGCTTTCGTTATGAAATACACAATGTGTGATAAGCACCTTGTTGCGCTTCTTACAAAGCCACTTAAAAATGTGGGTTTTATATTGATCCCCGCAACAACAGTGCTAACTTATTTTATAAATATCGCTATCCCTTCAGCTGCAGGATGCTCTGCTGCTGTTGGTGCGACGCTTATACCGCTTTTAATGGCTTCAGGTATCCGCCCAGCTATGGCTGGTGCTGCTGTTTTTGCAGGGACATTTGGTGGAGTTTTAAGCCCAGGATCGGCTCACAACGTCTATGTGGCTGATCTTGTTAAAAAGACGGTTGAGGGCTACACAGTTCAAGATGTCATAAAAGTGCAAATTCCAAGTGCATTTACTGCTCTTGTTATCGTAGTGATCGCATTAGTTATTGTTGCGATACTGCTTAAAGACTATCAAAAAAATACAAATTTTACTCTTGAAAGTAGTACTGCTAGCGAAGAGAAGCCGCTATTTAAAGTAAATTTCATCTACGCCATTATGCCTTTAGTTCCACTTGTTATCTTGGTTATTGGCGGAACAAGCCTTGCAAAAGATTATAGCTTTCTTGCGTGGACAAAGATGGGCGTTGCTGAGGCGATGATACTAGGTGCTATCATAGCTATCTTTGCTACGCTTACAAATCCGCAAAAGATCACAAAAGAATTTTTTAACGGAATGGGCCACGCTTATGCTGACGTTATGGGTATCATCATCGCAGCTGGTGTCTTTGTCGCTGGCCTAAAGGCATGTGGGGCCGTTGATGTGGTCATCGCATGGCTAAAAACAGATCAAAGTTACGTTAAATTTGGCGGAACATTTGTGCCTTTTATCATGGGTATAGTTACAGGTTCAGGTGATGCTGCTACATTTGCATTTAACGAAGCTGTCACAACAAACGCCGCTGCACTTGGCTTTGAACAAGATAAGCTTGGTATGGCTGCAGCTATTGCTGGTGCTTTAGGTAGATCGGCTTCCCCGATTGCCGGTGCTGCTATCGTTTGTGCAGGCATTGCGATGGTTAGCCCAGTTGAAATCGCTAAAAGAACATTTTTAGGGATGTTTGTCTCTGTTGTAGCGATTGCATTTTTTGTCATCTAAAAGGATGAAAAATGGATATCGTAGAGAGATTTTTAAACTATACAAAATTTAACACCACAACAAATAAAGAGAATGGACTAAAAGGTGTCATGCCTTCTAATCCAACCGAGTACGAGCTGGCTAAGTTTTTAAAAGAAGAGCTTAGCTCGCTAGGCATAAAAGATATCATCTTGCAAGACAATGCTATCTTGATAGCAAAAATTCCTGCAAACTGTGAAAATGCTCCAAGCATTGCCTTCTTTGGGCACTTAGATACAAGTAGTGAGCAAAAAAATGATACCAAAGCTAAAATCGTAAAATACACAGGTGGCGATATCTGCCTAAATGAAGAGCAGGGAATTTGTCTAAAATTTAACGACAATCCAGAGCTTAAAAAATACGTTGGTGATGACATAGTCGTGACTGACGGCACTAGCTTGCTTGGGGCTGATGATAAGGCTGCGATCGCTAGCATTGTAAATATGGCTAGCTACTTTATGCAAAATCCTGATGTAAAGCACGGTAAAATCGTGATCTGCTTCGTGCCAGATGAAGAGCAGGGCTTACTTGGGGCAAAGGCGCTTGATGTAAATTTGCTAGGAGCTGATTTTGGCTACTGCTTAGACTGCTGCGAGATAGGTGAGCTAATATATGAAAATTGGAACGCAGCTGACTGCACGATGGTCTTTAAAGGCGTTTCGGCTCATCCGATGAACGCAAAGGGTAAGCTTGTAAATTCGCTACTTCTTGCGCATAAATTTATCTCGCTTTTGCCAGGCGGCGAAGTGCCAGAGTGCACCGAGGGCAAAGAGGGCTATTTTTGGGTAAAAGAGCTTAGCGGAAACAGCGCAAAAACGACGCTCAAGATCGACATAAGAGAATTTGACGAGGCGAAATTTCAAAAGAGGCTTGAGTTTTTAAGCGATATGGCAAATTCTTTTAACAAAATTTATGGAGAGCGTTGCGAAATCACGCTAAAAACACGCTATGAAAATGTCTTTAAATTTTTAAAAGATGAAAACTCACTGCCTATAAAATTAGCAAAAGATGCCTTTAGTGAGCTAAATATCACGCCAAATATAAAGCCTATGCGTGGTGGATATGACGGCGCTGTGATATCTGCAAAAGGTGTGCCAACGCTAAATTTATTCACAGGGGCAAATAACTTTCACTCCGTCTTCGAGTATTTGCCAGTTAGCAGTCTAAAAGCCGCGAGTGAAGTGATTAAAAAAATCATAATTAACGCTGCTAAATAAACTTCATAAAAGCCTAGATTTAGTAAATTTAGGCTTTAAATTTTACTTTCAGGACAAAAATGAAGGCTTTAGCTTTATTTAGCGGAGGGCTTGATAGCATGCTCTCAATGAAATTAATAAGCGATCAAAATATCGAAGTGGTCGCACTTTATATGGATACTGGATTTGGCGTAGATGAAGAAAAACATGAAATTTTAAGACGCCGCGCAGCTTTGGCTGGAGCTAGTTTAAAGGTAGTTGATATGAGAAACGAGTATCTTCGTGATGTACTTTTTAACCCAAAATACGGCTATGGCAAGCAGTTTAACCCATGTATTGATTGTCACGGATATATGTTTAAAACAGCTCTTAATATGCTAAAAAGTGAAAATGCAAATTTTATCATCACAGGCGAAGTCGTAGGTCAAAGGCCGATGAGTCAGCGAAGAGACGCACTCTTTCAGGTTAAGCGTCTAGCTGATGACGAGGATGATTTGGTGCTTCGTCCGATGTGCGCTAAGCTCTTGCCACTAACTAAGCCAGAGCGCGAGGGTTGGGTCGATAGAGAGAAGCTGCTTGATATAAGCGGGCGCGATAGAAAGCCGCAGCTTGCTTTGGCAAAGGAATTTGGCTTTGAGGACTTTGCAACGCCTGGAGGTGGATGTTTGCTAACGATCGAGAGCTTTGCTGTGAAGATAAAGGATTATCTAAATTTTGATAAAGAGATGCGAGATATCGATGTAACGTGGCTAAAGCTTGGTAGGCATCTGCGCTTACCAGATGGTGCAAAAATGATAATAGGCCGTGATGAGAGTGATAATAACGCACTTTTAGCACATCCAAATGATAAATTTGATCAAGTAAATTTTAAAGAGAGTGATGACATCGTAGGAGCCGTTAGCTTCATAAGCAAAAACGCTAGTAAAGCTGACAAAGAGCTGGCCGCAAGGCTCGCATTAGCTTATACAAAAGCAAGCAGAGAAAATAAATTTGAAGTTAGCATCGATAGCGAGAAATTTAGTATCACACCTGAGGATAAATCTCTAGCTCAAAATTATTTCGTAAAATAGACGTTTTATTGATTCTTGATGCTTTTATTTTGTGTTTGTGGATAAAGATGGTTTTTATCTACAAATAAGTTTAAAAATTATATAATCCGAAACTTATTTTAAAGTGTCACGGTAGCTCAGCTGGTTAGAGCGCTGGTCTCATAAGCCGGAGGTCGGGAGTTCAAGTCTCCCCCGTGACACCATAGATGCCCTACTTATCGATACTCTAACTGCCCTTTTTGCAGTTTTCCTTTCTTTAAAATTTCCTAAAAGTATGGTACAGTTTTTATAAAAAGCGGTACATTTTTTCAGGATTGTTTTATTTTACAAGATGCTTTCTATAAATTTGCTTTTATTTTTACTGATAGATAAAATTTTTATCTCAAAGTGAACAAACTTCAATTTATTTCACTCTTAAATTTTCGGCACAACTTTTGCTTACTCTTTGAAGCTAAATTCAAGGAGTAAGCTATGAAAGTCTCTTATAACTCCATCTTAACAAAACAGCACTATCAAAAACGGAAAAAAAGCGAAGGCTTTGCAAATTTCCTACCTAACACTCCAAATATAAATTCGATCAGCCAAACCACTATTTCTAAAAATGACTTTGTTTCATCTAGTAGTATCGACTCTCTTTATCAGGCTAAATTTACTTCACAAGAGGGTTATGGATATAGTGTAGATGCTAAAGGATTTATGGGAGCTGACTTTAACAAAGCTGCAGGCTTGCCACAAGACTTTAAAATTCACAAAAGCACGCTTGATGCAATAGTGTTACACAATCAAAAACATCCAAATAGTATAAATTTTTCAATGGAAACAAAGAAAGATAACCAACTCTTTGGAGAGGATAGCTTTGCAAATATCGATCTAGCAAATACTATCAAGCAATACTATAAAATTTTTGATCAAATTTCAGCTGGAGTTATTAGCAAGGGTAAAGAATTTTACTCAAATGAAGATCTAGCAAATATGCCAAAGGGTTACTTTTCAAAAGATAAAAAAATGGATCATTTCGAATATCTAATGGGTAGGATGACAAGTGATGAGATAGATGGACTAACTGATAGGAGCAATGAGAAGATTCAGGACAGCCCAAGATGCAGACGATGCACGTAAGCTAATGAATGATCTAAAAGATATAAATATAAGGGTTAATGGAAATTTCCTTGACTTTTCTCCAGAAGTGATGACAACTGAGCATACTATCCCTTATATGTGGGTTAGTAGTGCTGGATATGACTTTAAACCTGATATGTCCGTATATGATAGCGAACAAGGCTATACAAAGGAACAAATCTTTGTTGCATTTTTAAAAAACGAGCAAGGTCTTGTGTTACAAGGTGGTACAACAAGGATAACTGACGAGGCTCTTAGTGTGTATAAAAGTTCATTAATACTTACAAAACAAGATAGAAGTGAGATAGGCATAACAAAGGCTTATTATGATGAGATACTATCTGGCAAGAAAGATCTAAAAGATATACTAGCTAGGATTTTAAAGCTTAGAAATTTAGAGCTTAAAAAAGATCAAACGCTTGAGGGGCTAGCAAATAAAATAATGGACGTTTTAAAAGAATTTGATGAGAGGACAAAGGTAAGAGAGCTATAAAAATATATAACATAGTAGACATTCGCTCTAAGCCCTTTTGACTACTATACTACTAAACATTTTTTACTTTTGCCGATATAAGATATATATTTTAAAAGGATTTAAAATGAATATATCATCAAATTTAGAGCCCATAAATATAAATTTACCCAAAGATATGATCTATTCAAGGGTCCTTCTTGGCGTAGATAGAGTGCAAACTTTAGACAATACAAATTTAAAGTCTGAGCTTAAAGACATCGCTACTAAGCTTATCTCAAATAGCACTTACTCTATCATCCAAAGCGCCAGCACCAGTGGCGTGAAGTCGGGGTATGCTAGAGCAGATAGTGGGACAAACGATGCTTTTTCTTATGTAGATATCCAGCGGAGGAACTGGGACAAAAAGGACTTTGAAAACAAATATCTCTTTGGCGAAGATGCCTCAGCACTAAGGAAAGTGGATCAAACTAGAACCTATTTCTCATCTATAAATTCAAAAACTCCCATTAAGCCCATTGCGGTAGCAGATACTAAATTTACAAATTTAAATGACTATGCCTATGAAAAAACGATAAAAACCTCACTGGGTGACGTGGAGGTCTTTTTGGATCTTTATGACGATAATGACAAACTAGGCATAGGCAAGCTAGATGCAAATGGATTTTTATTTAACTTTGATAGCAACAAGGACGGAGTGATAAATTCTGGTGATAAATACTTTGATAAGCTAAAGGTTAGAGGCTACGATAAAGACGGAAACGAGAAAATTTTCAAACTAAGCGAAGTTGTAAGCGAGATAAACCTTAACGACTTTATTAAAAAGGATATTAGAAATTTAAGCCATGAGGCTATGGACTTTGCTAGCAAAAACACAGTTGATTACAGAGTTAGTTTAAACAACTCAAACCCTTATACTCTATTTTCAGCCGAGTATCGCTACCAAAAGATAGGCAAAGAAGAGACTAATAAATTTTTCAAAGACCATGCAGACCAAGACGGCTGGGTATATCTTAGGGATAATAAGATATTTAACGAAGAGAGCGGTTTAAACAACTTTGCCTATGAAAAAGTTGGCTTTGACGGCAAGAAAAGGCTTAGTGAGTTTAACCCTATCATAAAACCTGCTCGGTCTAAACAAGATGAGAGCTTTTCATACGCAGGCTATCAAAAAGATAGCTTTATGAAATTTTATAACGACTACCAAAAAGAGTCTAGCGCTCACAGCAAAGATGTAGAGTGGATAAGCAAAAATTTAAAAGAAAATGATGTAGAAGACGCAGATGATCTCATCTCAAAGCTAAAAACCACAAAGTCATCTTATATGATCGCTATGGAGAGTGAGTTTGAAAAAGCAACTGGGCTTGATTTTAGCCTAGAAAATTTAGAAAAAGTAAAGCATGCTTTTGAGAGTGATACGAGCAAGGCAGCAGCTGCTCTAAAGGACACAGACAGCGTAATAGCTATGAAGCTAAACAAAAATGGCACAATCACGCTTAAATTTAATAGTGGAAGAGAGCTAGAGGTAAAAGAAATTTATAACGACACTGGCAAGCTAATAAGCAAAGATGACAAAGATAGTAAAAGAGCAAGTATAAATTTAGATGCTAAGAGCATGAACGATATCGAGCTAAATAGACTTGACTTTAAAGATATAGGCATAAAGCAAGATGATAAGATATCTAGCCTAAAAGAGCTTGGAGCAAAGCTCGTTAAAAACCTCTCTGATAAATTTACAAGTAAATTCCTGATCGGACTTGAAAACGGCAAAAGCATCACCACCAAAGAAATTTACAACATTACCTACCTTGAAAACGACCTAAAATTTAAAGAACTATCTAGCAAAGATAGGCTTTATAAAAAGGTAGATACGAGAGTTTAGGAGTAAATTTATGCAGACTAGAAATCCCTGGCGAAATAAATCTTTTCATAAAAAAGACGATATCTTTGGTGTGAATTTGAGCTAAAAAGAGATGTTGATATAAAGGCGTAAATTTAAAAGAACTAAGGATAGTAAAATGCAAATTTCTAATAATCTTTCAACCCCTAACTATCTCTCAAGAGAGAACATAGCAAGAGAGATGGGCTTTAAATTTAACGATATAAACGAGATACTTAGTAACGATATGGGTCATGGTATGACATTTTCTAAGTATGCAAGGCTAGATGATAAAGAAAGAGCAAGAGAATACGACAGATATGGTCACTCACTCACTGGCTTTGTAAAAGGCGAAGGAGAGCCAAAAGTAAGCATACTTGGCAAGCTAATGGGCTATGACGACTCTTTTTCAAAAGATGAGATAGATGAGCTAAAGAAATTTATAGATGATAGCGGTGCTTTAGGGCTTGAGAGAAATCCAGCATTTGAGCCAAAGGGAATTTTCAAAGATCCATTAAATAGCAAAAAGCTTAGCGTTGATGATTTTATAGATCAGTTTGCAAATAAAAAAATACTCTCTTTTATAGCTTTTGGTGGTAGCAAGACAGCTGAACTACTTGATAGCGATATGAGTGTCGATGAGTTCAAGGGCAAATGGGCTAAATTTGCACTAAAGGAGCGCTTTGGTTTAGAGCTTGACGAGGAGCTAGCAAAAGAGACCATAAATTCCATAAATGATCTTGAAACACAAAACGAAGAAGAGAAGAAAGAGAAGAAATTTACACCTATACAAGTTACTAAAAAATCTCACACATATAAGCTTGAAGCCGATGAGAGATTTAAGGAGCTTTATAAATTTATAAAGAGTGAATTTGATAGTGGTAAGAGTATGTTTGAGATTTTAAAAAAAGTGGCAAAGCTAAAAGTGGATAAGACGGCGTAAAGGGGAGTTAAAATGATAACTAGCATAAACGGACTTAGCAACACACCGATACAAGACAACACTATCCAAAAAGAAAATGCAATAGAAAATGTAGCCAAAGAAGGCAAGCAAGACAAAAACGCTACCGAAGAAAAATTTGACTACTCAAAGAATCTTTTTAAACCCTGGAGCGAAACTATAAAAGAATTTATAGATATAGACAAAAGCAAAGATGGCTGGATAACAGATACTATAAATCGAATAGATAATATGCTGTCTGATTACACCATTCAAGAAAGACGAGCTTTATCAGCAAAAAGAGAGCCAGAAAATATGGAAGAATTTAGAGTTCGCGAACTCCAAGATTACATGGACTGGTTGCTTACAAACTCTATAGACGGCAAACCAACGATAGTTGGTAAAATGGTTGGTCTTGGCACAGCAGAAGAGGAGGCGGAACTAGAAGCTTTTGTAAATTCGTTTCCTGAAGATACAATGATGAGTAATGATGGTGCTAGATTGTTTGTTAGAGCTGATCTAAGCATAGAAGAGTTTAAGAAGCTTTATAGAGAAGACGTAGAAAAAACTACAAAAGAGCATAAAGAATTTCTAGCTAAACTACACAAAGAAGAACAAGAATACAATGCAAATTTTGCTAAAGAGCAGGCTGAGAAGAAATTTAAACCTATGCAGGTTAAGAAAAAGTATGAGACCTATGATATAAACAAGGATCAGAAATTTCTCTTTACAAGAGAGCTTTTAAATTTCAAAGAAAAAAGAGGCATAGATGTCTTAGAGCTTATGCAAAAGATAGATAAGAAGCAAATTTTAAATAAGATGGCTTAATGGATAAAGCAGAACGAGGATCACCATCTAACTTGTCACAGGATAACATAGCAACGGCTTGCGCTAGATATAAAGATAAAGTTAAACCTTTTTATCAAAAACTTTTTACCATTTTCTTCAAGTTTTTGCATGATACGAAGCACGTCGATACCTCGTTCTCTCTCAAGTTCTTGAAGCTTAAGTAAAAACGAAAATTTCTCATCCTTAGCAATATCATAAGTTTCAGTGTTTTTGCTTTCAGCTTGGATAGGAGTAAATTTTTTCTCTTTGGTGTTGTCTTCTTTTTCAAGATTATCTATATTCTGAACACCTTTTTCGTTTAGCTCTTTTAATATATTGACAGCGTTTTTAGCATCTTCGCCAGATAAAGTTATATTAAACCGCTCTTTTAGTGCATATTTAGCCCACTCCTCTTTAAACTCATCAACGCTCATATCACTATCAAGCAGATCAACAGTCCTTGAGTTTTGCATAAATAGCAAATCGCTATCGCCACGATATTCATTTAAAAATTCATTTACAG